>JAYEIR010000155.1:5429-34907 GCA_034660135.1 Thermodesulfobacteriota bacterium | reverse complement strand
CTTGCCGCCAATACTGGGCAATTTCTCCACGAGATGGACATTGATCCCCATATCGGCAAGGTCCAGAGATGCCTGCATCCCCGCGATGCCTCCTCCGATAACAAGTATATTTTCACTCACAATATATTTCCTCCAATCGAAAATCATTATGCGTCATGAGTTGCTGTAATTTGATCTGCCACCATATCATACAGATCCGTAATTTCTATCTTCAGATCAAAGGCGTCCTTGGCACATCTGAAATGGATCTGGCATTTAGGACACGCCGTTACTATAGTGCCGGCGCCGGTATCACTGGCCTCGGCAAGCCGCTCCACCTGGATTTCTTTAGAACAACTGGAACAGTTCATCCAGCCCGTGGTGCCGCAACACAAGGCGTTTTCCCGTGACCGGGGCATCTCTTTCAGCTCAAGGCCAAGAGTCTCAATAAGCTTCCGAGGCGCATCATAAACACCTGACAGCCTTCCAAGCCTGCAGGGGTCATGATAGGTAACAATACCTTCGGATTCCTCAAATTGGATAGCGCCCTCTTCAACCTTGTCCGCCAGAAAATCGAGGATATGCACCGGCTCAAACCCCAGTTCACCAAAATATTCCGGATAAATATTCTTGAATGTGTAATAGCCCTCAGGGCAGCTAAAAACCACTTTTTTGGCCCCGGAAGATCGAATAACATCTAAGTTCAATTGAGCTAATTCTTTAAACTTCTCCTCTTCACCATTTAAAAGGGCGTCATGGCCGCAACACCTTTCATCATTACAGACTATGGGCTCTACACCGCATGTGTTCAGAATCTTGAGCATATTCTGAGCCCCTTTGATGGAACCTGCATCGATATCTCGAAAAATAATGTCAAAATAGGGCCTACACCCAACAAAATAGAAGACATCACTACTGTCCGAAGTCTTTCCATCCTCAATCCAGAAGGTTCTGTTCTGTTGAACGTCTTGTGTCTGCATGGCCATAATGGTCTGAAGCATACCATTATGGGAGGGGACTCCATTGAAGCCCATGTTCCGGGCCTCACCACGCATAAGGCGGATGAATTCAGGAAAATCAATGCCGGCAGGACACCGTACACTGCACTGTGCACAGGTCAGGCAGTCCCATATGGTGTTGTCGGACGGCTCTTCCATTTCATAAAGGGAGCGCTCAATAATCTGTCTCGGAGAAAAATCCGTGAACACCCTGGCAACAGGGCAGCTTCCTGTGCAAACCCCGCAGTCAAGACAGTAATATGTCTTTGTGATGTCAATCAATTCAGCTATTGCAGTCATTCCAATGCCTCTGAGCTTGGCCGTTGTCAGGCCGCTTGTTTCATAGTAGATGGTCCAATGGACTTGATCTGTCCGGTAAACTCCCTGGCGACCTCGGCAAAACGTGTGCCTTCTGCCGAAGAAATCCACTCTAAGCGGAGTCTCGCAGGGTCAATACCGACGATCTTGACTAATTCCCGGGTCATATTAAACATCTGTTCGGCCTTTACATTACCATCCAGGTAATGGCAGTCGCCGATGTGTCACCCGGCCACCAGTACCCCGTCGGCACCCATTTGAAACGCCTTGAGGATAAAATTGGGGTTGATCCGGCCGGAACACATTACACGGATAATTCGCATATTCGGCGGATACTGAAAACGACTCACACCTGCCAGATCAGCGGCCGAATAGGCACACCAGTTACAGGCAAATGTCACAATCTTTGGATTAAATTCTTCAGCCATAAAAGGAAACTCCCTTAGTTTGTTGTGTTTATGGCATTAAAACCCAACAAACTCAACAAACTCAACAAACTCAACAAACCCAACAAACCCAACAAACCCAACCACTCAACCAACAAGCGCCGCCTCGACCATGGTCAGCACTTCCTGGTCATCATAATGGAAGACAGAGGCCGCCCCTGTCGGGCAGGCCACTGAACAAGACCCGCATCCTTTGCACAGGGCCTCCTGTACATAGGCAACCGTCACATCCCCTTCACGCTCCACAAGACTGATGGCATTAAAGGGACAGGCATCCACACATTTCCCGCAGCCCCGGCACATAATCTCATCCACATGAGATACAACCCCTTCAACTGTCAGTTCTTCCTTTGAAAGCACTACAGAGGCCCTCGAAGCCGCCGCTTTGGCCTGGGCTATGCTTTCCTCGATAGGCTTGGGGTAATGGGCCATACCGGCCAGGAAAATACCCTCTGTGGCGAATTCCACGGGCCTTAGCTTGACATGTGCCTCCATGAAAAATCCGTCCTCATTAAGGGACAGTTTATACATCTGGGCAAGGGATTCATTGTCACGCGGCACAATGCCGGAAGCCAATATCAAGAGGTCAGGACCAATTACAATGTCACGGCCCAGAACATGATCCCTTGCAGTGACAGAGATCCCGCTCCCGTCCTTGAGGACCTCGGGCTTTTGGTCCAGATCGTATCTAATAAAGATAATGCCGCGCATCCTGGCTTCCCGATAAAGCTGTTCCCTTTCGCCGTATGTACGAATATCCCGATAGAGCACATATATGTCCATTTCCGGGTTCATTTTTTTCAATTCTAATGCCGCTTCCATGGTATGCGTGCAACACACCTTGGAGCAATACGGTCTTTCAGGCTCACGCGACCCAACGCACTGGATAAAAACAGCGCTCTTGGCTTTTTTGATCCTTTGGTCTCCGCTGCTGATAGCCCTGTCCAGGTCGAGATGAGTAAATACCCTGTCATCCTGACCATATAAATATTCGGAGGGCTTGAATTCTTCCCCACCCACAGCCACAATGACAGCCCCGTGCTTCAGAGCAATATCCTCTTCTTTACGGGAGATAGTAGTTTCAAAATTGCCGACAAAACCAGAGGCCTCTTTGATGCTCGATTCCGTGTATACATCTATTAAAGGATGGGCTTCCACTCCGTTTATCATTTCTCCGACATTGTCAGCAATGCTCTCCCCCTTCCAGGTATTGAGGAGGTGAAGTGCATTACCACCCAATTTGTCGGACTGCTCCACTAAATATGCATGAAAACCCTGATCAGCCAACCCGAGGGCAGCCTGCATACCTGCAACGCCTCCTCCTATTACAAGGGCCTTGTTATCTACTGAAATAGTCGGCTGGGGCAGAGGCCGGATCAACTGGGCCCTGGCCACGGCCATACGTACCAGGTCCTTTGCCTTCTCTGTGGCAGCATCCTTTTCCTTGCTGTGCACCCATGAACATTGATTCCGGATGTTGGCCATTTCAAACAGGTATTTGTTCAGTCCCGCATCCCTGAGCGTCTCCTGAAACAGCGCTTCATGCGTCCTGGGAGTACAGGCCGCAACGACAATCCTGTTGAGCCCTTCCCGTTCAATCGCCTCTTTCATCCTGTCCTGGGTATCCTGGGAACACGTAAAAAGATTTTCTTCCACAAAGCTGACGCCTGGAAGAGTTCGTGCATATTCTGCAACCCCGGGGACATCCACAATTCCACCGATATTAGTGCCGCAATTACACACAAAGACTCCAATGCGGGGTTCTTCGGATGAAACATCCCTTGCCGGGGGATATGTCTTTTCCTTGACCAGGGTCCCCCGGGCACTGGAAAGGACCCCTTCTGCTTCGCAGGCCGCTGCGCTTGCTTCCATGACAGACAGGGGGATATCCTTCGGGCCCTGAAAAGCGCCACAAACATAGACTCCGTCCATCGAGGTAGCTACTGGATGAAACGATCCGGTCTGACAGAAATTGCCATCTGTGAGATCCAGGTCAAGCTGCTCTGCAAGCTTCAGTACATCGGGCGAGGTCTCCATACCTACTGAAAGGACCACCATGTCAAATGGCTCTTCAATAATATCTCCGTTTTCCTCAACGTACGGGACCAATAGATCATCGCTGCCTTCAACAGAATCAACAGTAGGCACTCTTGAACGGATAAACCGGACGCCGTGCTTTTCCCGGGCATCTTCGTAGTATTTGTCAAAGTCCTTTCCATGGCTTCTCATATCCATGAAAAAGATGGCGCAATCCAGATCACTCCCCGCATGTTCCTTTGCAACAATCGCCTCTTTTACCGCATACATACAGCAAACCGAAGAGCAGTAGCCGTGATCACAGTTGTTGACATCCCTTGAGCCGACACACTGGAACCAGGCAATTTTTTTGGGTTCTTTATTATCAGAAGGCCGGACAAGATGCCCCATGGTGGGACCCGTAGCAGAGAGGATCCTCTCAAATTCCATGGAAGTTATTACGTCAGGATTCTTTGTGTAGCCATAAGCCTGATATTTGGAAGGATCAAAAGGCTGAAATCCGGGAGACAGGATAACAGACCCCACGTTGACAGAAACTGTCTGCTTTTTCTCCATGTGTGTATCAAAGGTGACGGCCTGGGCCTTGCAGGCAGTGACACATTCATAGCACTCGCAGCACCCCCCGCAGTTGAGACAACGGGCGGCTTCCTCACGGGCCTCATTTTCACCTGTAAGCAGATTGACTTCGTCAAATCCTGAAAACCTCTTTTCTACGGGTAGCGTCGGCACCTTGAGTCGATGCTTTGTCGGCTCATCGTCCCGGATTTCCACCCAGTTTGTTCCGATTGGAGGCTCCTCCTGCCATTCCGTTGGAAGCTCCTCACCTTGCAGATACCTCGCTATATATTTAGCGGCCCGTTTGCCAGCATCGACCGCTTCAATAACCGTTGCAGGTCCTGTGATCACATCGCCTCCGGCAAAGATTCCGGGCTTGTTGGTCTGAAGCGTCTCGGGATTGACCATCAAGAGATTCCACTTGGACACCTCAATGCCGGAATCCTTGCCCAGGAAATCGAGATCCGGTTCCTGGCCAATAGCAGGAATTATATGGCTGGCTTCGATAAAAAATTCCGACCCCTCAACAGGAATTGGTTTTCGTCGGCCGGTGGTATCAGGTTCTGTAAGACGGGTACGAATACACTCCATGCCGGAGACCTTGCCATTCTCACTGGAAATTGCCAGGGGCGCTACCAGGAAATGGATTTTTACCCCTTCTTTTTCAGCCTCTTCAATTTCTTCCGGTTCCGCCAACATCTCGGTCCGGGAACGCCGGTAGACAATGTGGGCCTCATCCGCGCCTAATCGAAGCGCCACCCGGGCTCCATCCAGTGCAGAATGACCTCCTCCAATAACTACGACCTTGCCTTCAAGCTTTTTCAATTTTCCGAGATGAACATCACGAAGAAAAGCGGTGACGTCGGCAACGCCATCCGTGCCCTCTTCACCAGGCATCCTGAGTTTCAGTCCCTTCCAGGCCCCGGCTGCAAGAAACACGGCCTTTGCTCCATGTTGCTGAAGTTCTTCGATAGTCAGATCCCTGCCGATGGCCGTGTTTGTATGAATCTCTATGCCGTAACGTTTGAGGTTTTCAATCTCAGCATCCAATATGGACCTGGGAAGACGGTGTTCAGGGATACCGTATCGCATCATCCCGCCTGCCTCCGGCATGGCCTCGTATATGCTCACTTTATACCCGTCCTGGGCGAGGAAATATGCGGCTGTCAAACCAGCCGGACCTGAACCGATCACGGCCACCTTTTCGTCTCTCGGGGTTATTTCAGGCACTGGTATGTCGCTGATGTTTACGTGATCGGCAGCAAATCTCTTGAGTTCCCTGATAGAAACGGGCTCATCCACTTCAAGACGGCGGCAGCTATTTTCACACGGATGGGGGCAGACACGACCGAGCACGCCTGGCAGCGGGAGATCACGCATGATAATTTCAATGGCTTCCCTGTACTTACCCTGTTTAACCATCTGGACATAGCCCTGCACATTGAGGTTTGCCGGACAGGCCATCCTGCATGGCGCCAGATCAAACTTCTCTATGGCAAAAGCGCCCGGAATCGCCTGGGCATAAGGTTTGAAAATGGCCTTGCGATTTACCAGTTCCATATCATATTCGCTGGGCCTGGTCACGGGGCAAACCTCTGCGCAATCACCACAGGCAGTACATCTGTCAGGATCAACATAGCGAGGATTTTTATGCAGAGTTACCTCAAAGTTTCCCTTTTCGCCATGGATATCTTCTACAGTCGAACATGTATGGAGCTCAATGTTGATATGCCGGCCGACCTCGACCAGTTTAGGAGAGATAATTCACATTGCGCAATCATTGGTGGGAAAGGTCTTGTCCAATTGAGACATTACACCACCAATGGCCGGTGATTTTTCTACGAGATGCACATAAAATCCGGCGTCTGCCAAATCCAGGGCCGCCTGCATACCGGCAATACCACTTCCCACAACCATTACCGAACCCTGTACGTTTTGAGATTTTTCTGATTTCATTAATAACTCCTCATAAATTAAGACCCATTATTTCGGTCTTGCTTAGCAAAAGAGGTGACTTTTTTGCAGATCTGTTTTTATATAAGAAGTAGGTTTTTTGTCAAGGAATATTTCAAGCTTCGATATGCTTGGCTACTCACTTATTTCGTGGTATTATAATTAAATTTAGGTGTAGATTCCATTGTAACCATACAAAAAAATACGTCAGTAGCAGTAGAAAACTTGAACAGCACTTAATCTGCAAATACAAAGGCGAAAACATGCAGGCCGAGAACTTAAGACATCTCAAAAATTCCCAGGAAAAATACAGGACTATCTTTGAATGGTCTCGTGACGCGATTTTTTTGATTGACCAAAAAGGCAAAATTATGGAAATCAACCAGGCTGGGATTGATATCCTGGGGTATGAGACCAGAGAAGAGCTTTCAGCACTAAAATCGGCGGCAGCACTCTTTGAAAACAAAGATGACTTTCATCGATTTCGGAAAAAAACTTTCCGGGATGGTTTTGTCACGGAATTCGAAAGTCGAATTTCCGGGGCAAAGGGCAGAGCATTTGATGCGCTGACAACCGCCAGTGCGATTCTTGACGAAAAGGGTCAGATAACCGGTTATGTAATTATCATAAGAGACAGCACCAAACAAAAGGCAGCCCAGGAACAAATCAAAAAGCAGAATTTCAGACTCGCCGCACTCAACGCCATTTCCATGAAAGCCAACAGCAGTCTGGATCTCGGTGAAACACTCAAAAGCACTATTGGCAAAATCCTTGAACTTCTTGAATCAGATGGCGTCAGGGTCTATCTGCTTGATGAGAAACAACAGATGCTCAACCTGGTGGCTCATGAGGGCCTTCTGGCCGACCTAATAGCAAAAAATCACATGAGACGTCGCAAGGTCGGAGAAGGTGTGCTTGGAAAGGCCGTTCAGAAAACGAAACCGGTTGTTATTAACCATCTCGAAAAAGAACCAGACAACCCGTATGTTCTGTCTCTCATTCATGCAGGAGTCAAATCAACTATCTATATACCCCTTCTTTCCAAAGGATCGCCTGTAGGTGTGATGTGCGTGTCCAGCTATTCCACCTTGAAGTCTTCACCAGGGTATGTAGAATTTTTGACAGCCATCGGCAACCAGATAGGAATGGCTGTTGAGAATGCAAATCTCTTCGAGCATGTCAACCATGCATATCAAAAGCTCAAGGAGGCCCAGGAGCAGATTCTTCGTGCGGAAAAACTCTCTTCTCTGGGAAAATTGGCAGCCACCATTGCTCATGAGATAAATAATCCACTCGCAGCCGTTCTGACATATATACGATTAATGATAAAACTTATTGACCGGAGCAGGTTCACTCCTGAAAGGCTTGACGATATTTCCCGATATCTAAATACCATGGAAACCGAGATCGCCCGGTGTGGAGAGATTGTAAAAAATCTTCTGGCATTTTCACGCCAGTCAAAAATTTCAATGCAGCCTTGCAGTATTGGTGAAATTATTGACAAGGCACTGGTTCTTATTGCCCATGACCTGAAAATAAGAGGCATCAAAGTGGTGAAACAAATTGAACCGGACACACCTAAATTTCTATGTGACTTCAAACAGATCCAGCAGGTCCTGTTAAATCTCTTCAGTAACGCTTCCGAGGCTATGGACGCAGGTGGTACGCTAACCGTAACAGCCAGGCATTCTGATGATAATTGTTCCTTGGAGGTGATGATCTCAGATACCGGCTGCGGCATTCCTGAAGATAAACTCAAAGACATTTTTGAACCGTTTTACACTACTAAAGAAGAGGGTAAGGGCGTAGGTCTCGGCCTTTCTGTGGTATACGGCATTATCAGCAAGCACAACGGTACCGTCAATGTGGAAACCGAGCCTGAAAAAGGCAGTCGTTTCAACATTCGCTTTCCATTGTCCAGGCCTGAAAAGCCGAACAAATCATGAGGCAAGCAACTGTTAAGGAGAGGCACAAAGGCAAAGAATGATAGCCCTCATAGTTTAACCACTCAAATTAGACCTTGCACGATCTCGATTCCGGGCAATATGGCATGAGGTAAGAGAAATGGATAGGCCTTGCAGCTTTGTGCCTCTGTGCCTTTGCCCCTATGAACCTGAATTATGGAGGTAACAGGTAATGACCAAGAAACCCCGTATCCTTGTCATTGATGACGAAGCGGCAATGCGGGAATCGCTTAATGACTGGCTCATGGAGGATGGCTATGAGGTGGGCCTGGCAGAAAACGGTCCGGACGGCATTTCAATGGCACGGGAAAAAGACTGGGAACTGATTCTGCTGGATCTCAAAATGCCAGGGATGGACGGCCTCGAAGTACTCAAAGAGCTGCGAGAAATTACTGACGCTGAAATACTCATGATGACGGCCTATGCCACCGTGGATACCGCGGTTCAGGCCATGAAAGAGGGGGCCTTTGATTATCTGGTAAAGCCATTTGATCCGGACGAGATAGAGATGCAGATCAAAAAGATTGTCGAGCACAAGAAACTCGTCCTCGAGAACATTCTGCTCCGGCAAAAGCTGGAAGAAAGATATCAATATGACGAAGTAATCGGGAAAAGCAATGCAATGCAGGAGGTCTTCGAACTGATCTCCCGCGTTGCACCGACCGACTCCACGGTCCTCATCACGGGTGAAAGCGGTACGGGCAAGGAGCTGATTGCTCAGGCCATCCATGGCAACAGCCAGCGTTGTTACATGCCCTTGATTGCAGTTAGCTGCGGGGCATTACCCGACTCGCTGCTGGAGAGTGAGCTTTTCGGATATGAAAAGGGTGCATTTACAGGCGCGGATCACATGAAAAAGGGGCGATTTGAAATGGCCCATAAAGGCACTCTCTTCTTAGATGAAATCGGAGATGTCAGCTTGAAAACTCAGGTGGACCTGTTGAGGGTCCTTCAAGAAAAAAAGATGCGGCGCCTGGGAGGCCAGGACGAAATAGAGGTGGATGTCCGGATCATTGCAGCAACCAATCGTGACATAAAGCAGGCCATTAAAGAAAATCTGTTTCGTGAAGATCTCTATTATCGCCTGAACGTAATCTCTATCCAAATTCCGCCGCTCAGAGACAGAAAGGAAGACATCCCGCTAATGGTAGATGTGTTCATCCGAAGATGCTGTCTGGAAATGAACAAAGAAGAAGTGAAGATCACACCTGCGGCCCTAAAATTGTTGATGGGATACGATTGGCCTGGAAATGTGAGGGAATTGGAAAACGTTATTGAAAGGGCATTGGTAATTGGTCAAACCAGACAAATAACACCTGACAACCTTCCGTTTTCACGTAAGCAGATGGTGTCTGAGAAATTGCCCGACTCACTAAAAATGATGGAAGGAATGCATATTAAAAGAATCCTGGACAAGAATGACTGGAACATCAGCAAGGCAGCCCGCACCTTGGATATCGACAGGCAAACCCTCTACAATAAAATTGACAAGTACAAGATCAAAAGGGGGTAAAGTTAAATCGCCTTGTCACGATGCATTACCATCCGGCCCATAGGTTCTGTGGACCAGCAAATCCTTGACCATATTGCGGAACGGATTTCTCTCAGATCCGGCCTTAACTGCAAGATTGGTCCTGGAACCAAAATTCCCTGGCATACCTATAATAAAACACGACGCCAGTATAATTCCAAACTGATCCTGAAGTACCTGCAAAAGCAGTGCACCAGTGACATGCTGGCGCTTATGGCCATCACACAGGTTGATCTGTATGTGCCGATCCTCAAGTATGTTTTTGGCGTATCACAAATTGCAGGTCAATGCTCTGTTATCTCTCTTAACAGGCTCAGTCCTGAGTTCTACAATCAGCCGTCAAACCGGGATATTTTACTGGAACGAGCAGAAAAGACCGCACTTCATGAACTGGGACACACCTTCGGCCTTACCCACTGCAGAGACAGACAGTGCGTTATGCATTCATCTTATCATATTGAGGATACAGACTTTAAACAACCGCTCTTTTGTCCAACCTGCTTTGAGCTCCTTAAGTGGTACCTGAAAAAAAAGCCCTGTCCTGCCCCATGACTGCCGAAGCTTTCGGCATCATGTCTTATTTTTCGACAAACACTAATTCGACAATCTAATCAAGAAGTTAACCCTGCCATGATTTCCTGAAGATTTCAAGTGCTGATTTTTTCGGCATATCATCTCATGGCATGAAACTATTTTCTCAGCCTCCCTCAAAAAATAAAAGGCCGGCAAATCAGTTAGTTACAAGGAATCACAACAGGCTTGCCCTGTTTTGGCATGGCTATTGCTGTATAAGCATACCAAAAGGTACTAAAAGGTAAAAAAAATATTTTCTTAGGGAGGGTAAAAAAATGGGAAGCAAAGAGAAAAGAGATTCAATGAAAATTGTTCCGCCAGGAAAAAAGAAATGTGTATGGATGGAGGCCGGTGTAGTTTCCTACAAACTCTGTGACAACAACTATGATTGTTCCACCTGCGTATACGACCACGCCATGCAAGTAAAGGTGGAAAGAGAAAAGGAATCCGCCGCGCCTGCACGGGTTGAGGTGGCAACTGATAAGTTCAGTGGGACCTGGGTTGAAAAGATGATGATGCTTCCGGCTTCGCAGCGCAAGTGCCGTTATATGATTACGGGAGAGGTGGGGCGCAAACTCTGCCCCAACGCCTATGAATGCGGCAACTGCTCTTTTGACCAAATGATGCAGGAGAGAGTCCAGGCAGAGCCACTGCCTCTTGAGGCCGTGAGTAAGGTCGAAAACTTCGAACTTCCCGACGACATCTATTACCACGATGGTCACACATGGGCCAGGCCGGAATATGGTGGCCGTGTCAGGGTAGGTTTGGATGATTTTGCCCAGAAACTGTTAGGCAGATTAAACAGGGTTGAAATCCCGAACATCGGCAGTGAAGTAAAACAGGGATATGCAGGCTTTCAAGTGAGACGAAACGGGGGAACAGCCCAGGTTCTCTCTCCGGTCGACGGCATCGTGACTCATATCAACCATCAGATTTTAGACCATCCTGAACTAATCAATGAATCTCCTTATGAAAAGGCATGGTTATTCATTGTTGAGCCCACCAAGCTGCGTAAAAACCTGAAAGGCCTGTACTATGGCGAGGAGGCCCACAAATACATAAGTGAAGAGAGGGAAAGGCTGTTTTCCATAGCGCATGAGGACATGAGGATCGCTGCAGACGGTGGTGTTTCCGTGGAAAACATTTTTGAAGAACTTGAAAGCGAGAGCTGGGCTGATTTTGTAAAAAAATTCCTGAAAACCTGATCCCGGGACAATTGGCCGCTGACCTGCCTCCTTGAGTATTGAGGCATTGTCCCGCCGCAATATATCCCATCCTATGAGAGAATGTGATAATGCCCTGTATTCTTGCCGGCCCCAACAGATGTTCTAATATCGGAGCCGGCAAGAATGGGTTGACAGTCCATTTCCTGCCCCATGATCCTTACACATTGGTAATGAGCAGCATCTAAGATAAAGGTAACCGTTCACGGTTGAAAAAACCGTGAGATGTGAACCGACAACCGTGAACGGTTACAGGTAAAGATGAATCGTCCTCTGTTTGCTACCCAGTGTCAATCCGGAAATGGCCCTTTTTCACGATCTGCCAGCCCGGTTAAATTAATGTCAGATCTTGGGGCCTCAGAAGCAACTTGTAAAAGCCGCCCCCATAGAGTAAAAGGAATATCTTTACACCTGAGGCAAACGCCCCCGTTGGCAAGAAAAGTGAGGCTAAAAATGCAGACATCCTCAAAAATTCATCGTTAAAGCTGTAGTTTTTAAAAAAACTTGTGTATTCTGATTAAATGTTGGATTATAGTTATGATTTTTTTGCATTCAGAGAATCCCATAGTCTTTACTTGGGCTTTTTTCCCATAATGCAGTTATGATAAGGCGCTTTTGCTTCAGTTTTACCTTGACAAAGAGGGGAAAACACGAATTCAAAAAAGGTAACTAAATCTGAGTAGTCACTTTTAACCAGACAGAAGGAGGACATATGACTGCCCTAAATTTTGCAGACAAGCTAATGACCATAACTGAGCGCCACGCGGAAGAGATTTCCAGGCAAACATGCAAATTCTTGAGGGAAAACACCAAGACGCCATGGTACCATTCCCTGAGTGAAGACGAGTGCATGTTTCGGGCACGTGAATTTTTCAGGAATCTGAGACGCATATACTTTTGCAAGCCACCTTACAAAGAGCTTTTTGAATATTTCTCCAAGCTGGCTTCAAAAAGATTCCAGCAGGGTGTTCCCTTAGAGGAACTTATCTATAAGCTCATCATAATGAGAAGGCAGATCTGGCTCTTTACTGAATCCAAATCACTCGTATTGACAGGTCTTGACCTTAGACAATCTGTGGAAAGCATTAATAAGATGATACGGATTTTTGATCAGGGCACATATGCGATCATCAAAAGATACGAAGAATTGAGCAGAATCAAGACTGAATTGCTCATCGAAAAAACCAGCTTGATGGGTATGATAAGGAGCTGGGCTTCAAAAAAGGCCGGGAACAGGAAAGAAAGAAAATAATGGAGGAATCCTGAGAACAGGATGCACACCATCCGGAATGGGGAATGTGTCGCAGGTCTCCTTCTTGGCGCAGGGGCGTCCACGAGGATGGGCAGGCTCAAGCAACTGCTTCCCATCGGCAAAGAATCACTGCTTGAGCGGGCACTCAATGAGGCTTTGAAGTCTGACCTGAACAAGGTTGTCCTGGTCCTGGGACATCATGCCGGAGAGATAAAAAAAGTCCTGGCGAGGAATATCCTACACCCTAAATTGAAGGTCATAGAAAACACGAATTATAAACAAGGCATCAGCTCATCTATTATCGCCGGGCTGACTTGTGTGGAGCAAAATTATGATCATGTTATGATCATCCTCGGGGATACCCCCTATATCGACTCCGACCTGATAAATCTTCTCCTCCACAGATATCTGGATTCCCACTTGCCTATTGGAGCCATCAAAATCAAGACAAAACGGTCCCATCCGGTGATCTTCAGCCGGAGACTATATTATGAGTTGCACAAGCTAAAAGGGGACGTGGGAGCCAGGGCTTTGTTTCAAAAATACGCTGATCAGGTTTGCTTGGTTGAACCGGAAGGTTTTTATGACGACAGGGACATCGATACAATGGATGATTACACAAAGATCGTCAAACAGTTGATTGGTTGAGTCGTTGGTCCCACATGCTTGTAACAATGAGGAATGTCACAATTCCCGGACATTATTCCCTGTCAGGGTCTCCATTTCTGTGATCAACTCATGACAAGGAAGAACACTAAACCGATCGTGGGCACAAATAGTCACTTCTTTTCCCTGAGACATTTTCACTCTAAACAACAAATTGCAGTGTCCTGGAAATCTGAACGCCACTTCCTGCAAGTCATGTAACATTTCTTTTGAAATGCTCTCTTCATCTATTTTCAGCTCTATTGCCTTTACGCTTTTCTGTCTTATGGAATCCAGAGACACGATTTCCTGGGCAATGATCTTGGCCAAACCTTCGTTTTTTTCCACTGTGCCGCTGATCAACAGGGGTTTATCACCCTTGAGGAGAAATGAAGATATACTAAAAATATCAGGAAACACCACGACCTCAACAGAACCTGTCAGGTCTTCAAAATTGAGCAGGGCCATCTTGTCACCCTTCCTGGTCCGCTTCATTTTTATATCCCCTACAACCCCCGCGACTTTGACCCGGCTCTTGTCCTCTCGACCTATAAGTTCCTGGATAGTGCAGGTAGCAAAGCGTTCAATCTCGGTACGGAACCTTGACATGGGATGACCTGTAATATAAAAACCAAGTGCATCCTTTTCTCTTCTCAACCTCTCCATTTCATCCCATTCCTCTATATCAGGAAGCTCAAAAAACCCACCGGGTCCCGTGCCATTGAGTTCGAGGGAAAACATGTTTAGCTGATTCGGATCACGGTTAGATCCACAGACCTTGAGCACATCATCAAGACCAGCAAAAAGGCGTGACCTGTAGCTGCCGGTAAAATCCAGCGCCCCGCACTGAATCAAGCCTTCAAGGACCCTGCGGTTGACCTTGGATCCTTCTATCCGGTTACAAAACTCTGCCAGGTCACTAAACGGCCCAAGTTTTTCTCGTTCTTCAATGACCGACTCTACTGCTTTCAACCCAACGTTTTTTATGGCAGCAAGTCCAAAACGAATTTTATCTTCAACTACAGAAAAATGGGGTTGGCTTTCATTAATATCAGGAGGTAAAATATCAACTCCCATTTCCCGGCATTCAGCTATGTTTTTTATAGTCTTGTCCTGATTGGACATATCCTGAGTCAGGAGGGCAGCCATGAACTGCACTGGATAATGGGCCTTTAGATAGGCAGTTTGATAGGCAATGAGAGCATAGGCTGCGGAATGGGACTTGTTAAATCCGTACCCACCAAATTTTTCTATTAGAACAAACAGTTTTTCAGCCATTCTCGGATCAACACCATTTTTCTCTGCACCTTCAATAAACCGGCTCCTGTGTTGTGCCATGGCCTCCGGCTTTTTTTTCCCAATGGCCTTTCTGAGCTCATCGGCCTCTGCCAGGGTATAATTGGCCAGGATCTGGGCAATTTTCATGACCTGTTCCTGATATAGTATCACCCCGTAGGTCTCCCTCAAAATTGGTTCAAGCTGGGGAAGGAAATAGTTGATTTTGACTCTCCCATGTTTTCCGTTGATAAAGTCATCAGTCATGTTGCTTCCGAGGGGACCTGGTCTATAAAGGGCCACCAGGGCCACGATATCCTCAAAAACCTCCGGTTTGAGTCTCCTTAGGAGTTCTTTCATGCCTGAGCTTTCCAGCTGAAATACCCCGGTCGTTTTTCCTTCGCCGCAAAGCCGATAGGCAGGCTCATCATTTAATGGAATGTTATCAATGTCTATATGGGTTGAAGTGGTTTCTTCAATCAGAGTGAGAGCGTTCTTGATGACTGTCAGAGTTTTCAATCCCAGGAAATCAAACTTGATGAGACCCAATTGTTCGATGCGGTCCATTGTGAACTGGGTTAGTATTTCGTCTCTCGTGCCTTTGTAAAGTGGCAGGTATTCCACGAGATGCTTGTCTGAGATAACCACACCGGACGCGTGGGTGGATACATGCCTTGTCAGTCCTTCAAGAGCACGGGATATCTTCAGGAGCTTTCTTGCTGACTCGGCCCCCTGTTCCAGCCGCTTTAGTTCAGGTTCTTCCCGAATCGCCCTTTCCAGACTGACATTCGGGCCTTCCGGGACCAGCTTGGCAATACGGTCCACCTCAGCGAGAGGTATGTTCAAGCTGCGGCCGACATCTCTTATCACACCCCTTGCCTTCATACTGCCGAAGGTGATAATCTGGGCCACATTTTCACGTCCATATTTCTCGGCCACATACTGGATAACTTCATCTCTGCCGTTTATGCAGAAGTCAATATCAATATCAGGCATGCTTATGCGTTGTGGATTCAGGAACCTCTCGAAGATGAGGCCATATTCAATAGGATCGATATTGGTAACATCAAGACAATAGGCCACAAGAGAGCCGGCTGCCGAGCCGCGTCCCGGCCCTACAGGAATATCGCGACGGCGTGCATATTCAATGAAATCAGCAACAATCAAAAAATAGCCTGAAAAACCCATGTTTTGGATAATTTCGAGTTCAAAATCCAGTCTTTCATGGTATTCCTGAATCAGATCTTTGGAAAGAGAGCCCTGTTTTTCTTTCTTGACGTTTAATCTCTTCTCAAGTCCGTCCTTTGCCTCCCGGATCAACATATCGTTCAGGCTCATGCTTCCCACTACATGAAACTTGGGATGCTTATAACGGCCGAATTCCATCTCGTACCGACACCGGCGGGCAATCTCGACAGTATTTGAAACGGCATCTTCATAGCCGTTCAGATCGCGGGCCATTTCCGGGCCGGACTTGAAATAGAATTCATCTGAGGAAAATCTAAGTCGTTTCTCATCATCAACGGATTTGCCTGTCTGGATACAGAGAAGCACATCATGGGCCTCCGCATCTTCCTTGTTCAAGTAGTGGCAATCGTTCGTCCCGACTAATGGAATAGACAGGTCCGTAGAAATTTCTCTGAGGATCCTGTTCACTTTTATCTGTTCTGGCAATTTATTGGCCTGGACCTCCAGGTAGAGCCTTTCCTTATCAAAGATAGAGGCGAGTTCTTCTGTCTTTTCGCGGGCCTCGTCAATTCGCCCGGAATTGATAAGATAAGGGATATTTCCTTTCAAACAGGCGGACAGAGCAATGAGACCCTCGTTGTATTTTCTCAAAAGCTCCATGTCTACCCTCGGCTTATAATAGAATCCCTCTAAATTTCCCAGTGTCACTAAATTGCACAGGTTCCTGTAGCCCTGGTCGTTCATCACGAGCAGAACCAGATGGTATGCATATGGGCTCCCATCCGGAGATGGCGAATGATCCTTGCGGTCCCCAGGGGCAATGTATAGCTCAGATCCTATGATGGGCTTAATTCCGGCCTTCGCTGCCTCGTCATAGAACTGAACTGCCCCGAACATGTTGCCATGGTCTGTGATGGCAACAGTATCCATCTTCAGGGCATGGCACCTTTCCATCATTCTGTCAATCCGAATAGCGCCATCTAACAGGCTATATTCGGTATGGACATGAAGGTGAACAAACGGTAAATGATCAGTCACTTTATCCTCGGCTTTATTGCGGGTTCATCTCAGAAACTATCTTTAGAGGCCGTTTCAAAATGTTCAATTTTGCCTGCCCTGTTAAATCTGTTATTATATTTAACCGGGTCCAAGGTCAAGGAGGGCGAAAATTTTAACCGGAGGAATATATTGAATATTTCGAGGATTAAAATTTGAGCCTCTCAGAGATTGGGCCTCCGGCTCGTAGATGCGAGACTACGCCTCGGAGAGCAAAAGGGGGCGTTTTGAAATTGCCTCTTTAGTTATTGTAATACAACATGCGAGTATGATACGCTAAGGTCCTCTAATCATCAAGGCCCTTTTCAGAAAAAACCAAACCCGGATAAACCGCAATTAATACTGAAAAACCAGGAAAATATCTATGGGTGTTGAGCAGCACAGGGATTTGAAAAAAAAGGTTGACAAGCTTAGAGATGAAAACAAGAAGCTGAAAAAAAAACTGGCTGACCTGAAAAAAGAGAACCAATCTCTTTCCAGGGCGCTAAGAGGCTTTCAGAATCTTATTACACATATGCCCGGAGGAGTAGTACTTATCCAACAGGGAAAGATACTGCTTATCAATCAAGATGGCCTGAATGAATTAGGTTACACTGAAAAAGAGATTCTGGGCAGGGATTTTATTGAATTAATCCATCCTGACTTTGCTGAATATGTCAGCACTCTTCACAAAAAGAAGGTATCAGGCAAATCAGTCCCTGATAGATATGAAACCTGTCTGCGCACAAAAAGCGGTGAGCCCCTGTACTGTGATGTCTTCGTAAAAAAAATGAGATATCAAAGCCGGAATGCATTCCTGGTCACACTATCCGGACTCAATCAGAAGAGACTCGATGAAAAGCAGTCCAGCCGCTCAGACAAGGTGGAAGCTTTGGTGCGCATGGCTTCAGGTCTTAATCGCGGATTCGAACAATGCCTGAATATTCTCAATCAGCATGCCCTGCACCTGCGGGGTATTAATCCCTTATCAGACACAGATCTCGTTAAGTCCTTGGAAGAGATCGAAGCTGCAAAGGAAACAGGTAACATTATCACCCAACAGTTAGACAGCTTTGCTCAGATTGATCTTGAAGGATCTGAGGCAGTCAGCTTCGACCTGAAAAGAGTCGTTCAGGGGGCCGTTGCTTTAACCCAGCCCAGATGGAAAGAAAATACGAAGCGATGTGGTATAAAGATTCATGTAAGGACATATCTGAGGACCTCTTGCGTTGTCGATGGCTATCCCAAGCAGATACAAGACGTATTCGTTGCCATGCTATTGAACGGGATAGAAGCCATGCCTGAGGGAGGTGAGATCTTTTGGACAATAGAGGAAAACTCCGGTTTTGCAAATGTGTACATACAGGATACCGGCGTGGGCATTCCGGATGATATCAGAGACAAAATATTCAACCCGTTTTTCACAACAAAGCATGGCTCCAGGCTGGGGTTGGGACTGAGCCTGGCGCATGCTGTCATTACCCGCCACAGGGGACAGATCGAGGTAACGAGCTGCGTAGGAGAGGGAACCACCTTCATCATCAAACTCCCCCTTGCCCATGAAGCCGCTTTGACCGGTGCTGCAGCTTCCGGAAAAAACATCCGCGATTGCCATATTCTAATGATCGCAGGTGAGTGTGTTGCAGGGGAAGTCCTTTCCCAACTGCTCCAGGGAAAGGGTGCCAGGGTCTCTGTAGCCTCTGCCCTTTCAGAAGCTCTCAACTTATTGAGGAAATACAAAATTGACCTCATTATTGCTGATCAAAACACGCCCTATCTTGAGCTATCAAAAACAATACCAAGGATTAAAAAAATCGCCCCGGGATTGCCTGTTGCAATAGTGAATACTGAGGATGACGACAACTCCTCCCGGGTCCTGAAAGAACTGGGAGCGGATTTGGTAATCAGCAGGCCTTTGAAACTGGATAAGGTTTCATCGGTTATATGTAACACAATAGCAGTGAGGAATAACGCCGATTGAACAGGTTCATTAAAGACAACACCACCCCTCTTTCTGAAAGGATGAGACCAACAAAACTCGAGGAAATGGTGGGGCAAGAACATCTCCTTGGCTCAGGCTGCTTCCTTCCCAGGAACCTGCAGGCCGGACGAATATTTTCAGTAATTTTGTGGGGACCTCCCGGTTCGGGCAAAACCACACTTGCGAGGCTGATGGGCGAATATGCCCGGCTTCCTTTCCACGCCTTTTCTGCGGTTACTTCAGGGCTGAAAGATCTCAGACAACTCCTTGAAGAGGCCGGAATGGTCAGGGCAACGTCGGGCAGGCCGACAATACTTTTTGTGGATGAGATCCACCGTTTTAACAAGGCCCAGCAGGACGCATTCCTGCCACACTTAGAGAGTGGCCTTATCATTTTGATCGGAGCTACCACACGAAATCCCTCATTTGAAGTCATTCCGCCCCTATTATCAAGGGTCCGGGTGATGGTACTCCATGCCTTAAGCAAAAGAGAAGTCAAAGATATCCTGGTCCGGGCACTGAAGGACAGAGAGCAGGGGTTGGGAATGCGGGATATCGACGTGGAACTGGACGCATTAGACCTGATAGCGGATCTCTCGCACGGGGACGGCCGTGTAGCACTTAACAATCTGGAAGCAGCGGTTTACCATGCCCTGAATACGCAGGACCAATCTCGACTCAGGGTGGGCCTGGAAACCGTTCAAAATTCCAATGCCAGGAAGATGCTGCCCTATGATAAAGATGGGGAAGAACACTACAACCTTATCTCAGCCTTCCATAAGAGTATGAGGGGAAGTGATGTCCAGGCATCCATCTATTGGCTATACAGGATGTTGATGGCAGGAGAAGATCCTCTCTTCATAGGGCGGAGGATGATTCGATTTGCCACCGAGGACATTGGCATGGCTGATCCCAATGCCCTAAGCATAGCCCTGGCCGCTTTTGAGTCCTGGCAAAAGGTTGGGCCTCCTGAAGCGGAACTGGCTTTGTCCCAGGCTACGGTTTATCTCGCGTCAGCCCCTAAGAGCAATGCCCTTTATTTGGCGGAAAAGGCGGTTAAAAAGGAGATCGAAAAATCCGGACCAAAACCGGTACCTTTTCACATCAGAAACGCGCCAACATCGTTGATGAAAAAGCAGGGTTATGGCCGTGGGTACCTCTATCCCCACAATTATCCGGACGGCTGGGTTTATCAGGAATATCTGCCTGACAAGATCGGAGACAGGATCTTTTACCGGCCTACCAGCAGGGGTTTTGAACAGGAAATCAGGACGAGAATCAGGAAGACAAAAATGAACCAGGCCCTTTCAAAAGATAAAGATAAGGCTTAGGTAATTAGTGCCTGAACGAAAAGCCGGTTCAGATACGATTTTCGATTTTTGATTCAAAAAAGACAACAATTTCAGTCCATTAAAAATTCCTGAGCAAAATTGCAAAATCACATTTCGGGGTTTTCGGTCAGCAACTAACTACTTAGTGCAGACCTCATTAAGTGGTCGCTATCAGTGAAATTATAGCGGTTGCCTAAAAACCGGACACACGATATGATTGAAGGCCTAATCCCGCCGGAAGTGGGATTGTTTTTCAACTCAACGACTCAACCATTCAACTATTTGACAACATCTCTGATGAGGTCTGGACATAGGCTCCAATGGATATACAGCTTAGTTACGGGGATCAAAATTTACACCGAAAAGTCGGCAAAATAATAAGAAATCGATCTGCAAACAAGGAGGATATTCGCGAGATTGCCAAAGAGGCTATTGATTTGAAGACGATCCATCGTATCCTTGACCTGGGGTGCGGTTATGGGTGGTTTGAAGAAACACTGGCTGGTGATTTCGACCTCATTGTCGGGATTGATTATGTCGCAAACAACAGAAGGAAGTTTCTTGAGGCAACAGAAAAAATAGCCAAAAAGGCTATGTTCAAAAGGATGCATCTTCCGTGTCAAATTGAAATGCCCTCCGGGTCCTTTGATCTTATTATTTCGGCCTATTCCCTGTATTTTTTTCCTGATATCATAGCAGAAGTCAGAAGGCTGCTGCATGCTGATGGAATATTTCTGATTATCACCCATAGTGAATCAATGCTCGAGGAGGGACAAAAATACTTCCAGTTCAAGAACTTAAGGAAAGTTATTGAAAGGTTCTCATCAGAAAGAGGGGAGGCCATACTCAGACCGTATTTTAGCCGTATCCAATATATCGACTATCTTAATGATCTTGTCTTTGCAAGGGATAATGCTGTTGAACTGGAAGATTACATCCATTTTAAGAGTGAGTTTGTTGCAAAAGATATTGCCCCGGAAGTTCTAAAAGAAAAGCTGCTCTATGAATTAAAGGAGAGAGGAATACTTAGACTTAGCAAAAATGACAGGATATTCCTTGCACGAAAATGAAGCTCAAATTATTCTGCAACTACTGCAACAGCCCCATTGAAACAGAGTTCATAGAAGGCAAAGACAGACAGGTCTGCAAAAATTGTGGGGAGATTTATTATGAAAATCCCCTGCCGGTGGCTTCTGTCATCGTGGCTAATCACAAGCATGAGCTTCTACTCGTCAAAAGAGCAAGACAACCATTCAAAGACATGTGGTGTTTCCCAATCGGTTTTGCTGAAGTTGGCGAGAGCATTGAGGACGCCGCTACACGAGAACTAAAGGAAGAAGCCGGAATAGACGGGAGAATTATCCAGATCATTGACGTTGATTCTCACAAGAATCCCATTTACGGGGAACTCCTCATCGTCAGCTTTGAAGCGGAAAAAATCGGGGGAGAAGAGCATGCAGGAGACGATGCAAGCGATTGTGGATACTTCCCGGCCATGAACCTGCCGAAACTCGCCTTTGATTCTCAGGAAAAGTCCTTCGAGAAATACCTCCGGCTAAAAAGGGACACCTGGAATATAAGCGACTCCTTCGAAAAGTTTTTTCAGGAAACCACTGAACAAGACTCGTTCACCACTCACGATCTCATCTCAGATGGACTAATGGATGTGATTGAACTAAATGCAGAAAAAATTGCGGGTCTCTGGATCAATGATATTCTGACAAATCCATCTACGAGCTTCTACCGGAGTTATAATGAAAAGGAGCTCCTGTCAACGGCTATATTGATCGTAGGCCAACTCAAGGCATGGATCAAGGGAGCAAAAGGTGATGTTGAGTTCAAAAACTTCTGTCTTGACCTTGGCGTGCGAACGAGCAGACAAGGCATTTCGCTTCAAGAACTGATCAGTTCTTTGAGCATCCTGAAAAAGCACATTTTCAGGTTCACGTATTCACAGGGCTTGTGGCATAACCTCGCTGATATCTATCGAGTATTCGAATTGGGTGAGCGTCTTGTGCACTTTTTTGACAAAGTCGTTTATTATGTCATTAACGGTTATGTGGATAATTACCGGAAAGCAAAATCATAAGTTCTTGTTGCAACACAATCTCATCAGCGTTTTTCCAGGATGCAATTCCATTTGTAAGAGACAAAAACCTGATGAATCCGATTTAGGAATTCACCAATGTCAGGAGCAAATTTCAACTCAAACCATGTCCATTGACCTGAAAATATTCATTACCCTATTCCTGGCCATATTTGTCACAACCATAGGGGTAGGCCTGGTGGCCCCCCTGTTACCCGTCTATGCCCATGAACTGGGGGCAGGCGCTTTTCAGATAGGTCTGATTTTCGGGGCCTTTTCTTTGACAAGAAGTATTTTTGTTCCCTACTTTGGCAAGATGTCTGACCGGAAAAGGAAAAAACCCCTTTTGACCACCGGGCTTTTTTTGTATTTCCTCCTTTCGGTCTTGTATAGCTTCTCAGAGAATATTCACACGCTGATCCTTCTGAGACTTAGCCAGGGAGTAGCCTCAGCCATGATCCTTCCTGTGGCCCAGGCCTATGTGGGGATGATTACACCCAAACAAAAGGAAGGACAGATCATGGGGCTATTCAATTTATCTCTTTATGGCGGTCTGAGTGCAGGGCCTTTGTTAGGTGGAATAGTCAAGGATTGGTTTAACATTCAGACTTCTTTCCTGAGCATGGCATCATTGACCCTTTTTGGATTTTTCCTTTGTCTTGTGCTGCTACCGGCGAAAGATCCGGCCAATAACAGTATCCGACAAGCCCGGGAAAAACCCACGAGTTATATTGCGCTTATGAGAGACCCCGCGATCTTTTCCCTTTTTACGTTCCGGATGTGTTTTACCCTCTGCATTGGAATAATATGGACTTTTTTGCCTTTTCTGGCCAGCACCAACCTTGGACTTTCCAGTTCAGCCATCGGCGTGGTTGTAATGATGAATGTATTCCTGGCCGGCCTTCTTCAGGTACCCATGGGATACCTCGCTGATCGATTCAACAAAAAGTTTTTCGTGATTACAGGTGGAATCCTGGCTGTTGTTTCAATATTATATCTAAACGCAGCTCATTCCTTCGCAGCACTTATGGCTGCCAATGGTCTGCTTGGATTAGCCGGAGGGATATCACTCCCGGCTATCATGGCCCTAGGTGTAATCGAGGGGCGGAGGACCCAAGCCATGGGATCTCTCATGGGACTTCTTGCGTTAAGCCACAGCCTTGGTATGCTTATCGGACCTTTGCTTGCGGGGATGCTTATTGATCTCTTTTCTCTTGGAACCATGTTCATTGTTGGGACTTTGATTTTGAGTGCCGGCACGATAGTATTCTTTAAGTGTAACTGAGTAGTGATTGGAATTGAAGCATTATGAAATCAACCGGATTTATAGAAGTTGACCTGTTTCCCGCAGATGTCAACAGCCTGGATCATCCTTACGTTATTCACTTCAAAGAACTCCTGGAGGAGATAGCAGAGGAGCATGACTCACATCTCCTCCACTTTGATATAGATAACGGAACCGTAACCTTCTCCTTTGACAGTGACGAACTTATGGCAGACATCATAAGGATCCTGCAGGATGGAAAACAAAGTCAACCTTGAGCATATTGCAATCACACTGGTGCAACCACAGATTGCTGAAAACATAGGTGCGGTGGCCCGCGCCATGGATAACATGGGGCTTAGCCGGCTTATTCTCGTGAATCCCAAGAATTATGATCACGGCAGGGTCACGAAAATGGCTACAGGAAGTTCAAATGAGTTGGTCGAATCTATGGAGGTCTACGAGAACCTGAAAGAAGCGCTGGGGCCATACGAATACATTGTAGGAACTACTGCACGAATAGGTTCGCACCGCCCATCCATGAACAACCCCCGCCGTCTTGCCCAGGATCTTGTGTCTATTTCTCAGAACAATCGTGTTGCCATCCTTTTTGGTCCGGAGGATCGGGGTCTCACCAACGAGCAACTCGCTTACTGCCATACCATAGCCACGATCCCCACAGCACGTTTCTCTTCTTTGAATCTGGCACAGGCTGTTATCATTGTGTGCTATGAGATCTTCCTGACTTCTCGGGAGATATCAGGCAACCCTCTTCCGCGCCTTGCCAATGAATTCGAACTCGAGGGCATGTATGGCCATATACGAGACGTATTTATGAAAATCGGATTCATTGATCGCCAAAACCCTGACCACTGGATGCGAAATTTTAGACGTTTTTTGTCCCGGCTCCCGCTAAGGGCCAGAGAGGTTCGGGTTATTAGAGGCATATGTCGCCAGATAGACTGGTACACGGAACAGATGAAAAAAATGAAGATGAGGGGAGGAGACAAATAAGGGCTCGCCCTAAGTTACAATATTGTCAGGACCTTGCCCTAATGGACGGTTTGTGGCTCTGAGCTTTGTCAAGCCATTGAAGAATTCTGTCGTATGCGGGTTCAAATTCTCGCCATAATTTGAGTCCGATACGGTTCTGAGTCTCTACGATATGTTCAAGTATTTTCCTGTCCGTCAAAGGATTGATCAAGACGGCTCTTAAAACAACGACCTTGTTTGGCCGATATTTGGTCGACTCGAGGGTGGTTCTGGAAACAAATGTGCTGTCGTCCGTCCTCAAGGCCTTGTGCAACTTTATATTAAGCCCGTTAATCAGATGGTTGATCTTCCTGATGTTTCTTTTGGCTTTCCCGGCATCTTTAGATAACGCCGAAATCGACTCCCATGCCTGAAGCTGTTCTTTAACAGTTTCCGGGATAAAACGGTAAGAAAGGATAAAGAGTTCCGGGACACTCAAGATTTCAAAATTGCCACAGTTCTCCAGGGTTTCTACAAAGCTGCCTGTCAATTCACGGGCGTATTGAAACAAAAGCCCATATCCTTGCCGACCAATAATCTTCAAAGCGGCCCAGGGTTTCAGGCAGGAGAAAGCGCGCGAGCCTTCAATAGTAAAGCGCCCGGCATCTACCGAATTCCTGCGGATAACATATTGGGAAAAATGGCGGATATAGTTCAGGTCTTTTTCACTCCGAAAAAGGATAATTCCCATGGACATAGGACAGAAAAGCAGCTTGTGGGAATCAATCGAAACACTGTCTGCCCGTTCGATCCCTTTGAACATGGGCCTGCATTCATCCACAAGCAAAGCAGACCCTCCCCAGCACGCATCCACATGAAAATGAGTGCCTGCTTCACGAGCAATTTCTCCTAAGGCCTCCAGATTATCAATGTTTCCTGTTTCTGTGGTACCCGCAATTCCTACTATGGCAATGATCTTGGTCTTGTCTTTTCCATTGTTTTGCTGAAGGCGTCTTACAGTTTCATGGACTTCTTCAATGTCAATATGGTTGTTATTATCCACGGGAATAGACAGGACATTGTCCTCCCCGATACCGAGCAGATTGGCAGACTTCTTGATTGAATAATGCCCCCTCGCAGATACAATGATCACGCCCCTGTCATACCCGTAGTGACGGAGTCCTTTGTCTATACCCTGCTTGCGGCAACCCTGAAAATCCCCATCAGGAGGAAAGGCCTTCTCCCTGGCGACCAAGAGGGCGGTCATGTTCGTAATCGTTCCATCACTCGTGACATTTCCCAGTGCAATGCGATGGTTCTGTATATTCCTTTTATAAAAGCTGTCGGTTCTATTGAAAACCAGGCGATGAAGCCACGCAATAAATTCCCTTTCCACAAATGTCGAGGCCTTTGCTGTCTCTATCTTGACCTGGTTCTGGTTCAAGGCTGCGATAATCATTTCAAGAAGAATCATAAAATAGGGAACAGCACTGGTCATATGGCCAATATAGTAGGGATTGCCTACCTTTACCGAATGGGAGATAACATTGTTCTTTATCTCAGGAAGGACATCTTTGATCAGCTGAGGATGATCAGGCAAAGACGTCTGGTTAAACAATTTGGCCAATTCAGGCAAAGAAATACTGCTATGTATACCCCCTCTTTCTTGAAAAAGATGGTGAATCATTTCAAGCAGGTATTCGCCGAATTCGACAAATTTGTCGCTCGACTCCGGCATGATAAACAGTCGTCTCAGGTATTCGAGGTTGCTGACTACTTCGGTCATTGTCTCATGGCCTAATTTCTATATTGCTTCTCATCTGATCGTTAGAGCCTGCGGCATTCTGCCGACCACCGTTTCACCTTACAGGGATAGCCAACATACGTTCTACAGCAGATTTGGCCTTAAGCCTGATTTCTTCAGAGACCCTTACTTCCGGCTCAAGGCCCTCCAATGCCTCTAAAATCTCAATCAAGCCGATCTTCTTCATATCAACACAGATCATGTTCGGATCAGCAGGGATAAATTGCTTATCAGGATTTGCCTTTGACAAAGGATAAAGCATCCCTGTCTCAGTTCCAATAATGAATTCTTTTTGGCTCGAATTGGCCGCATACACAGCCATGCCGGATGTGCTTCTGATTTCATCAGCCAATTCCAGGACATCGGGTGAACATTCCGGGTGAGCCAGAAACACAGCTTTCGGATAGGCCTTTTTGACCTTCATGACCTGCTCAACAGTCAGGTTGTTATGGTAGGGGCAAAAACCATCCCACCAGCTAATATCCCTGTTAGTGAGGCTTTTAGTATACCTTGCCAGGTTCTTGTCAGGTGTCATCAGGATTGGAACATCAGGATCAATGGAATTGGCTATCTCCACAGCATTGGCAGAGGTACAGCACAGATCGCTTTCAGCCTTGACTTCCGCAGTAGTGTTTACATAACTGATCACCACAGCATCCGGCATTTGTTGCTTTTTTTTCTTCAATTCCCTGGCAGTAATCATGTCCGCCATAGGACAACCTGCATCGCGCACCGGCAGGAGCACCTTTTTTTCAGGGCAGAGAATAGCTGCTGTTTCAGCCATGAAATGGACACCACAGAAAACAATCACCTCCGCATCGGTCTGGGAGGCCTTTATGGAAAGCTCCAGGGAATCACCGCAGAGGTCTGCAATATCCTGGACCTCTGGCCGCTGGTAGTTATGCGCCAGCAAGACGGCGTTTCTTTTGTCGAGCATTCTTCTAATATTGTCCTGAAGCTCCTTCACATGAGCTGCATTCAACTTTGAGTCCAAAATTATCTATCCCCGATTCACAAAAATAAACTTATTCCCTTGCTCCTGAAGGAAGCGCATCAATTAGCCTCTGGGGGCATAACACCGGAATTCGTCCCAAAAAGTTTTTTATAATGATTTCTTGTTCAAAAAGTCAAGCAGTTTACACAACACCAGGTGATTCCCATATGTCCGACTCAATATGAGGGGGCATTAATTTTCTATTTGATTATGTCCTGATTTTGATATAGATAGGGCACAGAGACAGAGAGAGCGATCTCCTCATCCGGCAGCGGAAAAGCAGGACAACCCCTTGCTTGAAATGAACTCCAGGCTGGTTACAATTTAAGAAATATTTTGACAGAGGTATTAACATATAATGTCCACACCAGCAAACATTGACAACAATAATCGCGTTATCAACTACCTGCGCCTTTCTATAACTGACCGCTGCAACCTGAGATGTATCTATTGTATGCCGGACGAGGGGATGCAATTTATTCCACACCATGACATCCTAACATACGAAGAAATGCTCCAGCTTGTTCGGATTGCCGTACGTATAGGGATCCGTAAGGTAAGGTTGACTGGTGGTGAGCCACTGATCCGTAAAGGATTTATGGGCTTTTTGAAAGACCTGACTCAGATTCAAGAACTTAAGGATATTTCCCTCACCACTAACGGGGTCTTGCTTAAGCAGTTTGCTGGTGACATTAAGGCCTGTGGTATCAGCCGGATAAACGTGAGCATGGATTCTCTCAGGCCTGACCGCTTCTTTCATATTACTAAGCGTGACTATTTCGACCGGGTGTGGGAAGGAATACTTGAAGCAGAGCGCCTGGGATTCCAGCCGATCAAGCTTAATGTGGTGGCCATGAGGGGAATCAATGACGATGAGATCCTGGACTTTGCTCGCTTAACCTTGAAAAAACCTTACCATATTCGATTCATTGAATTTATGCCTGTGGGTGAACAGAATGGATGGAATCAAAAAAACTTCATTCCCATAAAGGAAATACATGACCGGATCCAGACTCTGGGTGCCCTGAAACCCATTATGTCTGAAACCTTTGACGGTCCTGCTGAGAACTTCATTCTTGAAGGTGGCAAAGGCAAACTCGGTTTAATCGGGGCCTTAAGCCATCATTTCTGTGCGAATTGCAACCGCATGCGATTAACTGCTGAAGGCCGTTTGAGAGGTTGCCTTTTTTCCGATGATGAGATTGACATAAAGACACCTCTCAGGCAGGGAAAGGGGGATTCCCACATACGGGATCTGATGGAACTCGCGATCAAGAACAAGCCTAAGGACCACGGCCTTATGGATCTGGAGCGCAGGAAGTGTGTTCGCAACATGTCGAGTATCGGTGGTTAAATTCACATCCCGGAAATATAACATCTCAAAATCTTCAGGCGGACACCAGTGTCAACACCTGTTTGTGTAGGGGTAACATCTGTGTTTGGCTGTTAGTCAGTATCCGCAAGGATAACACATAGATTAATTCCCTTATCATATGCGGCAATTTCAAAACGCCCCTTTTGCTCTCCGAGGCGTAGGCTCAATCTCGGCGCCTGCCCCGCAGCTCGAAGACTCTGAGGTCCTGTTGGCTTCGGGGAAGACAAAAACTGCCTTCAGGAGGATTCATGCCCCATTCGTTTGTGTTTCTTCTCTTTGAACTTTCTCTGGTTCTCACGGCAGCCAAGCTTGGTGGCCTTGCGGCACGTAGGATTGGCCTTCCGGTGGTGCTGGGCGAACTCTTCTCCGGTGTCGTCTTGGGGAATTTGACTCTTATCGGGATTGGCTTTTTTGAAGGAATGCAGCATGATACAAGCCTGGCGACGCTCGCCGAACTTGGGGTTATCCTCCTGATGTTCGAGGTAGGGGTTGAGAGTACGGTTCCAGAATTAATGAACGTTGGGATGAGTGCTCTCCTCGTAGCCTTAATTGGCGTGATTGCCCCTTTTTTGGTTGGTTTTGGAACGGTTCGGCTGTTTTTTCCTGACTTTTCGCTTTGGGTCGACATTTTCCTTGGAGCCACTCTCTGCGCAACCAGTGTAGGAATCAGTGCACGGGTCTTGAAAGATCTGGGAAGGG
>JAYEIR010000155.1:0-5329 GCA_034660135.1 Thermodesulfobacteriota bacterium | reverse complement strand
GTTGGTTTTGGAACGGTTCGGCTGTTTTTTCCTGACTTTTCGCTTTGGGTCGACATTTTCCTTGGAGCCACTCTCTGCGCAACCAGTGTAGGAATCAGTGCACGGGTCTTGAAAGATCTGGGAAGGGTTCAGACACGGGAGGGTAGGACTATCCTCGGGGCTGCTATTGTGGATGATGTCTTGGGCCTGATTATTCTGGCCGTAGTGCTGGCCCTGATTGGCTCTTCGGGTTCTTGTGACCAGGCCGGAGCAGGGACAATCACGGCGCAGGTGGTGGCCATTGTCCTGAAGGCTTTTGGCTTCCTGATTGTGGGCACGGTTTTGGGGGTTCTCTTCAGCAAGCGCCTCTATCGTTGGGCCGCAGGGTTGAACGTCAGAGGAATGCTTCTTACCATCTCGCTGACCCTGTGCTTTGCCTTTGCCTATCTCGCCCATCAGTTCGGACTTGCTGCAATTGTGGGTGCCTTTTCGGCCGGATTGATTCTGGAACCTGAGCATTCGCGGTTCTTCTTCGAACAAGAGAAGGGAAGCCTGGAGCATCTGCTTATTCCTCTCTCCACTCTTTTTGTACCTATCTTCTTCCTTCACATGGGCATGCAGGTCGATCTGAGAGCCCTGTTTTCCGTTCGGGCTGTTGTGGTGGGCCTTGTGCTTTCAGCGGTTGCCGTGGCAGGGAAAATGGCCTGTGCAGCAGGGGTCCGATCATCTAAGGGCAACATCGATCGGTGGACCGTAGCCCTGGGTATGGTTCCCCGGGGAGAGGTAGGATTGATTTTTGCCGGGATGGGGGCAGGTCTCAAGGTCGGCGACGTTCCTCTTCTGGATCCGTCCCTGTACGCAGCCATCATTGTCATGGTTTTTGTAACGACGGCCATAACGCCTCCACTCTTGACGAGGAGGCTCCGGCGGTTCTAATGGGAAGGAGGCTCTATCTGATTCTTCTGCACGATTTAATCTTGCCACATGACCGGATTATCGTCCAGGTAGTCAGTAACTGTTCGCCCGATGGTGTCTATTTCTGTTAAATCAGAGCTTGATAAACGAACATCCGCAGCCTTGGCGTTTTGAATTACTTGATCCGCACTGCGTGCGCCTGCGATTGCGCATGTGCCGGGATGGGCAATGACCCAGGCTAAGGCCAGTTGGCCCAGGCTTATGTTATACTGCGATGCAATGGGACGAAGTTTGCTCAGGGCCTTATGCGTTCGTTCTGAGTTTTCCGGTGTGAACAGCCTGTTTCTCGAACGGTGATCCCCTTTTGCAAACCTGTGTTCAGGACCGAACTTGCCAGTCAAAATCCCTTGCGCCATGGATGAATAGGCGAGTACGGCGATTTGTTTTTCAACACAATACGGCATTTCCTCCTTCTCAGCATGACGCCAAAAAAGGGAATACGGGGGTTGCAGGCTGTCAATTTGACCGAACCGGGCGGCTTCCTCGATTTGTTGGCGGGAGAAATTCGACACACCAATAGCCCTGATCTTGCCTGCCTGCTTTAGATCATTCAAAGCACGCATAGTATCCTCAACAGGCACGACTTTCATACCCCATGAACCTGAAGGCCAATGGATCTGATAAAGATCAATATAGTCTGTCTTGAGGTTTTTTAGAGAACGATTGCAGGCCTTGATGACCTCATCATATTCAAGATGGTTGGCGAACACCTTTGTCGCATAAACAACATGGTGCCTGACATCCGCCAGGGCCTTGCCAAGGATTTGCTCCGAATGACCCTGGCCATATGCCTCTGCGGTGTCAAACGTGGTGATGCCTGCGTTAAATGCGGCCTGAACAGCCTTACTGATCTCCGCATCTTCAATACCTGCCCACATCTCCTTGCCGGCCTGCCAGGTGCCCATTATGACAGGCGTTATTTTTATGTCTGATTTCCCAAGCAAACGTAATTCCATGCATTACTCCTGATAGTTGTTATCATGTCATCCATAAGTGAATAGATAGACAGACCTCTTTCACAGGCATTTATGAATGGTACATTTAAAAAAGTCAAATGATTTTCACAAACTGCCGATCGTCAATCCTTTGAACGGCTTCACGTTCCGAAAATCGGGCAGGAACGGGGACTCTATGTGCTTGCTCCCCGTGCGTTCGCTGGGAAATTGAACAAAAAGATATTCAAAGCCCAGATCTAAGGCATGTGAATAGACCCTGTTGAATTCCTGTTCTGAGACGAACCGGTTTAGATCGGTGTCTTCCTGGTGAACAACGGGATGATACTGGGACATAAGACTGAGAGGCAATCCTGAACCAAATTCCAGAAAAAGACTTGTCAGGGCATTAATTGAGTTTTCAATCTTGCCAGGCAAGATAAGGTGCCTTACCAGGACACCCTTCTTTGCTATGCCTGACCCTGTTGAACAAATGTCTATAAACCCTTTTTGCCTGACCATTTCCACAATCGCCTCAAGTGCTACTTTAGGATAATCCTTGCATTTTGAGAGTCTTGCGGCCAGAGATGAATCTGAATACTTGAAGTCAGGAAGGTAGATATCCACATAATTTTCAGCAATCTTTAACATCTCAACTGACTGGTACCCGGAGAGATTGTAGATCACTGGAAGGTCAAATCCCTTGCCGCGCAACAAAGAAACTGCTGAGAAAACATGGGGAAAGAAATGATCTGGTGTTACAAAATTTATGTTATGCACATTATGGACGTGGATCATGTCCTCCAGCATTTGAAAAAGTTCCTCAACGCTTGTGATCGACCCAAGACCCTGATGTGAAATCTGATGATTCTGGCAAAAAGAACACCGCAAAGAACATCCCCCAAAAAATACTGTTCCTGACCCCTTGTCTCCACTGATTGGGGGTTCCTCACCAAAATGGGGGCCCACATATGCCACCCTGAGCCTATGCGTCTCTTCGCAAAACCCCAAGGCATGCTTTTCACCATCATCAAGTCTGTTAATGCTGCACTGACGTGGACAAAGACGACAGGCCTGAAAGAGCTTGAGAAAATCCATCTGTTTTATGTCCCCCATATGTCCGGTCCCCTTTTCTAAGTGCCTGATTCATCCTGTTGTGAGGAACCAATCCCCTGAGACCGTCCTCTTTTCACGTCCACCTTGCTCAACAAAACCATGCCCAGTATAAAAAAAAGGACCAGCGAAATTATCGCGTTCCTTGGGTTTGAGCACAGGTCTGTAACCAGGCCAAAGATCAGGGGGCCGAATATGGAAGCAAATTTTCCACTGATAGTGAAAAATCCAAAAAACTCCGCTGACCTCCCCTCTGGAATCAATTGGCCGTAAAGGGAGCGGCTTGCGGCCTGGCTACCTCCCAGGATCAGACCGACAAACCCTCCTAATATCCAGAATTCAATAGCGGATCTCAAGAAATAGGCATACGTCACAATACCAATCCACATCAGCAGGGTAATCATGATAGTGCCTTTTGTCCGGATCATTTTGGCCAGTCTTGCAAACAGCAATGCACCGGGCAGGGCGACGAATTGCGTCATCAAAAGCGTGCCGATAAGTGTGCTCGTATCAAGGCCGAGGGCTGTCTTGCCAAAGATAGCTGCCATGGCGATCACGGTTTGAATCCCATCGTTGTAAACAAGAAAGGCAAGCAAAAACCACAGGAGGTCACGACGGTTGCGGAAGGATCTGAGCGTATTGAAAAAGCGGGTGAAGCCATAGGTAAGATATGAATGCTTTTCCCTCCTGTTATGCAGACGCCCGAGTTCGGGAACCAACAGAAAAAAAGGAATCGCAAAAACTCCCCACCATAACCCAACCGAGGCAAGGCTGATCCGAATGCTCAACAACTTATCGGGAATCCCAAAGATGTCATGATAAGCAATAATCATAACTTGCAGGGCCAGCAAAATCCCTCCACCTGCATAGCCAAAGGCATAGCCCTTTCCTGAAACCCAGTCTATTTCCTTGTCAGTGGTTATCTCGGGCAGAAACGCATTGTAAAAGGGCATGCTGCCCGCAAATCCTATGTTCGCAAATACAAACAAAATCAGGCAAAGTAACCAGTCACCACCTTGAACAAGGTATAGGAGTGACGTACAAATAGCCCCAACAAACGTGAAACCAAACAGGAACTTTTTTTTGGAGCCGGAAAAATCGGCCAGAGCTCCGAGTATTGGTGCCCATAGTGCCGCCAAAAGGGCTGAAAATGAGATTCCATAGGCCCAGAGACTGCTTGCCGATGTTGTAAAACACAGCGCACCGAGATGGAACGTCACTCCTTCTTCGGGCACTAATAACGCAAAATAGACAGGGAGGATAGCTGCCAGTATGCTGGTAGCAAAGGCGGAATTGGCCCAATCATACATGCACCAGCCAAAGATCGCCTGTTTTCTTCTTGGTATCGTGGGCAGTCTCATGCTATTCTCATTACCGGTACCTTTCCGAGTTACGCCGCTCACTGTCTCATGCTGAACTGCAAAGAGGGAAATCATGCCCAAGGAGTTGACCCATATCCTGATCGCTCAAGAAATCTTTAGGCTGATCAGCGGATCTCGGCAAAAGCTCTTGGCCCACGCAATTGAGAACAATTTGTCCGCTTTTTATCTTGGAGCAATAGTCCCGGACGCCTTTTATTACGATGTTGTTCCAAAACGCAAGATACCCAAAGACTACGTCAAGGTCTCTAATGCACTTCACATAGAGAACATGGCAGAAAACGAACAAAGGGCTGTAACCCTCTTTGATGCCATCAGGATCAACCCTGTCAGATGGCCATTAAAGGTCGCCTTCGCCACAGGCATTGTAACGCATACCGTGAGCGACCGAATGGTTCACAGCATAATAGACCATTATACGAAAGGGTGGGACCAAAGGGGAAGTCTTGCCATAGCAACACACAGGCAGTTTGAAACCCTGATCGACATGGTCATGTTGCAGCAGTTGAATCTGCATCAAAGAGACATTCAGTTGGAGAACTTTGTGAATGTCAACGCCCGGGCAAGAGATCGTCTGTTTCGCTTTTATCTTGAGCACATAATTGGAGACAAGGCCCTTTTACACCCAGACCTGTTAAATGCTTTTAATAGGGCGTATGCTCAGCAGCGTCTCTTCTTGAAGCTGTTCAGAATAAAGGGACTATACCACATCATAAATCTGTTAAACAGTCTTTCTGCGGGCAGGCTTGCTCCATGGTCCAGTCTGTTTTATCCGGAAGCAGTAAATACCAAGGCATTCCCAGTTTTGCTCAGGCTTGACCTGAACTCCCTGACCGATGGCCGGGCCTTTTCCGGGGACCTTGCGACCCTTGCAAAGGAAGTCACGATGAGGGCCATGCACTGTATTCAAGCTGGTTTGCATAAACTGGAGCAGGGCAAAGATGAAGCGCA
>JAYEIR010000154.1:0-2885 GCA_034660135.1 Thermodesulfobacteriota bacterium | reverse complement strand
TCCCTTCTCAGAGTTGCCTGCTTTAATACTTCCACCGTGTTTTTCCATGATTTTTTTCGCAATTGCCAGACCAAGTCCTGAGCCGCCCGCGGGGGATTGTTCGGTTCTGAAGAAGGGTTCAAATATCCTGGCCAGGTCCTCTGCTGAAAGTTCCTCAAACGAATTTGTGATGCTTATTCTTAAAAACTCGTTTTCAGAATACATTTTAATAATCACATGGCCTTTTTCCGCCGTAAATTTTACGGCATTATCGAGAATGTTCGACAGGGCCGTCTTAAGGCCATCCATGTTCCCCATCACAGGAGAATCGCACGACAGTTCCGTCATAAGGCGCAAACCCTTTCGGTTAATGACAGGCTCGAGCCGTTTAACAAGCCCATCTATAAGACCAGGCAGGTTTAAGGGTTCAAGCTTCAGCGGTTCTTCATGAATATCAAGTTTTGACAGAACAAGTATGCTGCCGATGCGGCGATCAAGCTCCTCGATATCTTCCTCGATGTCATCAAGGTGCCTTCCCATATCCTTATAGTCTCCACGTCCCCATTTCTCTTTGAGAAGCTCCTCAGCAATGAGTATCCTTGCAAGGGGACTCCTGAGCTCATGTGATATGTTTGTCGTAAGTTCCCTGCCGCCCCGAATCATCTCTTCCTGTCTTTCGGCCATATGGTTGAAGGAACGACCTAAATCTCCGATTTCATCTTTGCTTTTCACCGTGGCCCTGTGGGACAGATCCCCTTCAGCTATTCGAATTGCCGAGGCCTTAAGCTGTTTAACCGGTTCGGTGATGCGTCTTGAAACGGGAATTATCAGCAGGGCGATAACAATACCTATTCCGATAAGCCCCAATGCGAACCCCGCTTCGGGATAAGGTGCTTCCATCTTTTCAAAAAGAATATGCAGACTGCCCAACCGGTCTTTCTGGACTTCTACTGGTGTCTCGATGTAGAATATATGTCCCCTTTTAAACTCCCGGTACATCTTGAAATCTCCCATATCCTTTCCCCGTTGTTCACAGGCCAATGCAATTTCATCCGAAACATCCCCCGGAAAGGACTTCAAAATGAGGGCACCATCTACACCGGTTAACCAGACCTTCGCCCCATAACCCTGTCCGAGGCGCGAAACAAAATCTTTCAGAGATTTATTTTCAGAGGGGTCAGTTTCAGGCCTTGATCTGATTTTTTCTTCAACCATTTCTTTTGCTATCCGGACCTGGGCCCCCGTGTATTGCTCAAACCGGGAGCGAAAGCCTCTTCCAGCGGAAAAGACAAAAAGACCGAAAATCAATGCTTCTGTTACAATTAGAACCAGGATAAAGGATATGAATATCTTGATATAAAGCCTTCCAGGTCTCATTTAGTGTCCTCAAACATATACCCTGTTCCCCATACTGTTTTGATCCGCTCTCGTAAGCGAGGATAGGCATTCAGTTTAGCCCTCAATTTGCTGATGTGAACATCTATGCTTCTATCAAAGGCCATAAAATCCCTACCCCTGGCAAGATTTAAGAGTTCATCCCTGCTCAATACGGTATTGGGATGCTCCATAAGAGCCTCAAGAAGCTTATATTCGGTTGCGGATAAATCCATTTCTCTGTCTTCAACTAACAGAGTATGTTTTGCCTTGTTCAACTTCAGGCCACCCGCCTCGATAAACATTTTTTTACTTTTTCCAGACTTGCCTTTGTCATGTGGCAGGAGTCTTCGAAGTACTGCCTTGATCCTGGCTAACAGTTCCCTCGGATTAAAGGGCTTGGAAAGGTAGTCGTCCGATCCGAGCTCCAGGCCAACAATCCTGTCCGCGTCTTCTCCCTTTGCTGTGAGCATGATAACGGGCACGTCAAATTCCGTCCGGATCTCTTTCAGCACTTCCAGTCCGTCCTTTTTCGGCAACATGATATCTAATATGACGATATCAGGCGACTCTCTTTTTAGCGTTTTCAGCACAGATAAACCGTCCTCGAGGGTCAGTACCTGAAATCCGTAGCTTTCCAGATATTCCCTCAATAATGCCCTCAGTTTTGCATCATCATCCACAATGAGAACCTTTTTGTCCATGGACGTTTCCTCTTTTTTCACTTTTTTTACATTTACCTAACATTTTTTAACATCACCAACAAACATTCTTTACAATGTGCTGTTATCCTGCTCATGAATTTAGAATGATTAGTGAACAACCAGCAAACCACAAAACAAAAAGGAGGAAGAAATGAAATTACGGAAAAAAACTTATGTCATCGGAGGGATTGTTCTGTTAGCAACGCTTTTTACAGGATTCGGGATTTTCGGGGCATATGGCCCCCCTAAGTTTTTTCACGGCGACTTTTCAAAACACGTTTTGAAGAAGATGGACAGCCGCGTTGCGAAATTAGACCTTTCTGAGACGCAAACGAAAAAATATGATGAAATCCGGGAAGAAGTTGCTGCGAGTCTTGCCAAGGGTAAAGAAGAAAGGAAGAAATTCTTTACCAGGCTGCAAAGTGAAGTCAATAAAGAAAATCCCGATATGGAGGCTCTGACGAGCATTGTGAAACACCAGCTTAAAAATATGCCGGGATTTATGTCGGGCAATCTGGACCATTTCGCTGAGTTTTACAATATTCTTGATGAGGAACAGAAGACACAGGCGATAAAAGGAATCCGGAAAAAGATAAACAGATTCGGAACTGTATTATGCCGGAATTAAATAGAATGGCCATATTGTTATGGAAATTTCTTCAGGACGCGGATAAACTCAGGCTTGAAGTATCCTGGATACTTGTGTTCATCTGCGTCCAAATTTTCCCTGTGAATTCTAAAGAGGGACAACAATAAAGGAGAAAAATTATGTTAAAAACATCTATTGACAACAAGGCAACTCCAGCAGTTTTATTTATTGCTTATGGG
>JAYEIR010000153.1:0-2888 GCA_034660135.1 Thermodesulfobacteriota bacterium | reverse complement strand
GGATAACCCTGAAATTGGGCGGATACTGAAAACGACTCACGCCGGCAAGATCCGCTGCACCATAACTGCACCAGTTGCACAGGAATGTCGTTATCTTCGGTTGCCAATCACTCATTGTCTTCTCCTCTAAGCTATTCCTGTCAAAATTGAAATAAACTCTTTCTTATATCATTTTTTATCAATTTTTCAATAGGAAAAATCAAAGAATTTAGGTGACAGCTCAATAATTAGCGGTTTAAGAAAAAGATCCCCGGTGCCTGTCTCGTATACCGCTAATTATTGAGCTATTATCCAAAATCTAAAATCCAAAATCTAAATTAGAATTGCCATGGCATGTTACGGAGCCGGAGGGAAATACAGAGAGAAAGTCGTGCCTCCTGAATTATGACAGTCTTCCTTTTTTGAACAAAATGTGCATTTACTTATCCTGCCGGGACAGATATCACTGTCTGTGGGTATGAATCGACACCTTGAAGAGGCCATGTGTATTTCGAAGTTATGTCGCTCGGAAAAGATCTTCATGCGCAGAAGATCCGCCCCTTTACCCCCGGCATTAAAATCAAACGGGCTTTTCGAGGAATAATTCAGTGTGTCCTGGGTTGCAAAAAAGCCTTCGAATATTCGTTTCTGCGCGTCCTGTGTGATGCCTACCCCGTAATCACGTACCAGCAATTCAGCGCCTTTTGCCTTTTTCCCAACAATGACCTCTATTTTACCCTCATCCGGTGTGTTCTCTATAGCATTCCTCACAAGACCATCAACGACTTTTTGCAAAGGCTCTTCAGGCATATATATCGGCGGTGCAGGCTCCAGGCGCGTTATGACTTCCACATGACGTTGCGAAAACACTGGTTTAAGGTGCCCAAGTCTTTGTTTGACAAATCCATCCAGGAAGATTTGCTTTGGATGAACTTCTTTGGGGCCGAAAATCCGGTCAACATGTTCCCTGACTCGTTTAATTACCGAATTATCTCCAACCTCTTCAGAAAAAAGAACCTCCAGTTCGTCAGCGCACTGATCCAGTAACAGGGAAAGAAGACCATGGGTCTTGTATTGCCTGTCCTGCATGATATCCTCTGCCTCGTATTGAATTTCCGTAATACGGTTCAGATTCCTCATTGCCATTTCTATTCTCCGTTTCCACGACTCCTCAGGAAGTGCTGCCAGCCTTTTTGTCAAGAGGAGCAGGGTGCCGGACAGTACTGCAACCGGCGTCTTTAATTCATGGGACAAGTGGTTGATGACCTTGTCTTTTGCCCGGTTCAGGCTTTTCACTTCATCGTAGGACTTCATCAGCTCTTCAGAGACCCTGGCATTTTCAACGGAAAGCGCAACTGTGCCCCCTATCATGCTTAGCAGGTCAACATCTGACTGGTCAAAATTACCTTTTTTCTTATTGGTTGCACATAAGACACCAATGATCTTGTCGTGGCTCCTCAATGGTACGTCGAGCAGGTTACGGGAATGGTATCCGAGTCTTTTGTCCACATCGGGATAAAACTCCGGGTCTGCGGATGTGTCATTAACAACGATTGGTTTGCCGGTCTTGATAACCTTGCCTGCCACCCCCTTGTCTGAGGGAAAACGAATTTCCATTGCCCTCCTCTGGGTATCCTGGTCCTCATAGGCCGGTCCCAGGAAAAAAAGCTCTTTCTTTTCCTCATCCAGCAATATGACAATAGAACTCTCTGTGCCGAGGAGAAGTTTGACCTCGCTGTTGATATAATGGAGAAGATCAGCTAAGGCAGGATGTCTTGGGAGGGCCATACTTATGCGAAGTATTGTCTCATTTATCCTGGCAATTCTTTTTTCATGGGAGATATCCCGGAGGATCGAAATCACACCTGATGCCTTACCCTCAATTTTTGGATAAATGGCTGCCCTTATGGACACATCCAGGATTCGACCATCCTTTGTCAGGCGCCTGGTTTCGTGACGCATTAACGTCTTTTCCTCAAAAAGCCGTCTGATGTTGTCGGTGGTCTCTTGCTTTAGGTCCGGAGGTACGAAAGGTATGGTTTTCCCTTCCAGCTCCTCAAGTGACCATCCGAAGGTCCTGGTGAATCCTGGATTCAGGTAGGATACATGCCCGTTTTCTTCAAACACCACAACTGGATATGGCACAAAATCAAGGAGGGTTCTATATCGCCGTTCTGATCTGCGTAAGGACTCTTCTGCATCCTTACGTTTTGTAATATCCTGGAAGGTTTCTATCGCTCCGGTGACATTGCCTTCATCATCTATTAACGGCGCTGCTGTGAAGAAGAACGATTTGCCTTTTGTCCCCATTTCAGGGAAAAAGACTTCTGCCTTGTAGGTCCCTCTATTAACAGAGAATTTTTTAAATTTGCCTCTGTAATAACTTGCCACTTCTTCCTCTTGCGCATTATCCACTATGAAATCCGCCAAAATTGGTCGTTCCTCGGCATAGAAAGCCACCCATTGTTTCTTTGTGCCGATTATTTCAGTTGCGGAAATACCAGTCAGGTTTTCATAGGCATTGTTGCAATGTGTGACTATATGCATGGTGTTAATAACAAGGGTTGGTATCGAATTCCCCCGAATGATTTCCGAGAGCTTTTTCTCGCTTTCCCTCAAGGCCATTTCAACTGCTTTCAGCTTTACTGCTTCTTTCTCTAAATCCTTGACCCTTTGCTCTAATTCTTCATGGGTGGGTTTTATGGCCATTAATATGATCTCCTGTTGCACTAAATCTGATTACGTTGGCCGCCCGTGACCCATACCGGCAGCAAAAAAATAGTGGCTCATCGCGGATTAGCGTGATGCTTATATAAAAAGGGCTTAACGTCATTCCGGGCTTGCCCCGTAATCCAGGTCTCTCGAAGCGTCTGGATTCCTGCTTTTTCTGGAATGACGGCCACTTCTGC
>JAYEIR010000152.1:10976-13987 GCA_034660135.1 Thermodesulfobacteriota bacterium | reverse complement strand
GCGGTCTCCAGTGGCCTGTACAGGACACGGAATCATCGGGCACAGAGCATCTTAACGGCGACAGCTTTCCTCTGTGCCGGGGATCACTGGTATCGTTCAACTACCATCACAGGACCCTGCTGGAACAGTGTGAAGGTCTGCTGGAATCACTTGCCATATCGGCAGGAGGTACCCGGCTCCTGTCAAGTGATCCACAGGAGGTGACGGAAAAATTCATCAAATTGCTTGAAGATGAAGAGAAGTCGGGTGTGAAGGAGCAAATCGACGAGATTCTCAACACATACAGGCCCAGGAAAGGAGGCCTTATACCCGTGCTTCAGCAGGTTCAGGGAATTCTCGGTTTCCTGCCGGTCCCTGTGCAGAACTATATTGCCCTCGGTTTAGGAGTACCACCCTCTGACGTCTTCGGCGTTGTTACATTTTACTCCTTCTTTACCATGATCCCCCGAGGCAGACATATTATACGGGTCTGCCTGGGAACTGCCTGCTTTGTCAAGGGATCCGGCAGGCTGCTGGAAACAATCCAGCGGGATCTCAAAGTCGAGGTAGGAGAGACCACGGATGATAGAGAATTCTCTCTCGAGGTTGTACGGTGCATCGGTGCCTGCGGTCTGGCTCCAGCCATAGTAATAGACGATGTCACCCATGGAGAGGTAAAATCGTCAGAAGTTGTTGATATTGTTGAAAGTTACAGGGGCGTTCCTGTTGCTTGATACTCGAAACCGGAAACTCGGTATTAGTCATTTGTCCTGTATCTTTTCCCCTTTCCGCAAATGACCTATGACCAGAGATAAATGACAAAACAGGTGCAAGGAAAATGGCTAAGCTGCGAGTGGAAGACCTGAAGAAAATAAAAGACTCTATCAATAAAACCGTCAGACTGCAGGAAAGTGCCCAGCGTGTAAAGATTACCGTCCATATGGGCACATGCGGAGTCGCGGCAGGCGCCCAGACAATCATGGATACGTTCGTTGAAAAGATAAAAGAGAGCGGGGCAACTGACATTATCCTGACTTCTTCAGGTTGTGCAGGGTTCTGTAATCATGAACCTATGATTACTGTTGAAATCAAGGGTTTCGCCCCGGTAAAGTACGTAAAGCTTGATGCAAAAAAGACCGCCAAGATCTTTGACGAGCATGTAATGAATGGTAACCCTGTCGTCAAGAATGCGCTATCTGTGGGAAGTGAAACTACATGTTGATGACAATCAGGAGTTGAAATAGCCGCAAAAAAGTGCAAAACACACAAAAAGTATAACTTATATATTGTAATATCAGATAGTTGCAGACCTTAAAAATAATGATTTTGACTTTTTACGAAACTATCAAGAGTTAAAAATAAAGAAAATACTCAACAAAGGCTATATTTATGGAAGATAAATATCGCGTTCAGATTCAAATCTGCACTGGAACCACTTGCGTGTCCAATGGCTCACTTGAGGTAAGAGACGCACTGGTCGAGGAAATCAATAAGAGGGAACTTCAGGACGAAGTGTATGTCGGCACCACGGGATGCAACGGTTACTGCGATGCAGGCCCTATAATGGTTATCCACCCGGACGGTATTTTTTACCAAAAGCTGACAGTACAGGATATTCCCAATTTCGTGGAAGAATATATCGTCAATGGCCGTGAGGTAAAAAAACATATATTCAAAACTCCGGAAGAACCCGGTCCCATTCCAATGATCAAGGACGTGGGCTTCTATAGCAATCAGGTCCTTATAGCCTTTAAAAATCGAGGTCTTATCGATCCTGACAGCATTGATGAATACATTGCACGAGATGGCTATATGGGAACATCGAAGGCCCTTCTCGAAATGACGCCTGAACAGATCGTTGAAGAGATATTTAACTCAGGTCTGAGAGGCCGCGGAGGAGCAGGCTTTCCCGCCGGACTAAAATGGAAGTTTTGTGCCGGTGCCACGGGGGAGAACAAGTACATCCTTTGCAACGCCGACGAGGGTGATCCGGGCGCCTTTATGGACCGTTCCATACTGGAGAGTGATCCGCACGCAGTTTTAGAGGGTCTGATTATAGGCGCAAAAGCAATTGGGGCACACAAGGGTTTTATCTATGTCCGTGCGGAATATCCACTTGCAATCGAGCGCCTGCAAACAGCCATCAAGCATGCGAAAGAGTACGGGCTCCTCGGTGAGGACATCTTAGGGTCAGGTTTTGATATGGACATAGAGCTGTATCTCGGTGCGGGGGCATTTGTATGCGGAGAGGAAACCGCTCTTATGCGTTCCATTGAAGGTAAACGTGGAATGCCCAGGCCGAGACCTCCTTTCCCTGCCAACAAAGGCCTGTGGGACAGTCCCTCCGTCCTTAACAACGTCGAGACCTTGGCCAATATCCCCAAAATCATCCACCGCGGCGCTGAGTGGTTCAGCAGCCTTGGAACTGAAAAGAGCAAGGGTACAAAAGTATTTGCCCTGACCGGCCGCGTCAACAACATCGGCCTGGTTGAGGTCCCAATGGGAATCTCGCTGCGGTCTATCGTATACGATATTGGTGGAGGAATCCCTGACAAAAGGAAATTGAAAGCCGTTCAGATCGGCGGGCCTTCGGGCGGATGCATCCCCGCCTACCTGATCGATACACCTGTGGACTATGAGTCCATCCCTAAGCTTGGGGCTATCCTCGGTTCAGGCGGCATGGTGGTAATGGATGAAACCAGTTGCATGGTCGATGTTGCGAAATTCTTCATTGAGTTCATAGCGGACGAGTCATGCGGTAAATGCACACCCTGCAGGGAAGGCACAAAACAACTGTTGAAAATTCTCCAAAGAATCACTCAAGGACATGGGGAACCGGAAGACCTGGACAGGCTTGAGGAACTCGCTGTGGTAATCCAGTCATCCTCACTCTGTGGATTGGGTCAGACTGCGCCCAATCCGATCCTGAGTACTCTCCGCTATTTCCGGGATGAGTATGAAGCGCACATCTATGAGAAAAGATGCCCTGCAAAGAGCTGCCCTGCCCTTATGAAATTTGAGGTTGATGTCGA
>JAYEIR010000152.1:8434-10876 GCA_034660135.1 Thermodesulfobacteriota bacterium | reverse complement strand
CAGGATACAGAGAGAACTGCAGCAAAACGAGATTGACGGACTGTTTATTGTCCAGCGGGTCGACCTCTTATACTTTGCCGGGACAGCCCAGAATGGCGTGATGTATATCCCTGCTGAGGGAGAACCGCTTTTGATGATCAGGAAATACATGCCAAGGGCCCGGGAAGAATCGCCTGTGAAACAGATCATTGAAATCAAGTCCGTAAGAGAAATCCCGCGGAGGATTGCGGATTGCTGCGGGCAACAGCCTCATATCCTGGGGTTTGAACTGGACGTGATCCCCTTTAATGACTTTGAGTTTTATAAGCGCCTGTTTTCACGCGTGAAATGTGTGGACGGCTCTGGTCTGATTCACAAGGTTCGGATGATAAAATCCGAATGGGAGATTGAGCAGATAGTTAAGACTGCCGGGCTGTCATGCCGTACCTTTGAATATATTACTGAAAACCTCCGGCCGGGCTATACTGAAATGGAGTTTGCCGGGATGTTTGAGGCCTTTGCCAGGAAGCTGGGTCATGGCGGTAAATTGAGGGCAAGGGGTTATCAGACTGAGGCATATCCATGGCACGTACTCAGTGGAAAGAGCGGCGGAATGGTGGGGCTTCTGGATTCACCCTTTAGCGGAGAAGGGACCTCATTGGCCTTTCCCTCCGGCGGGGGAAACAAGAAACTTGCTCCCAACGAACCTATCTTGATTGATATAGGTACTGTGTTAAACGGTTACCACTTTGATGAAACAAGGATGTTTGCCATTGACTCCATGCCCGATAAGGCCCTTGACGCCTGTATGGCATCCATTGAGATTCACAACGAGGTGTTGGACAATGTCCGGCCGGGGAGGATCCTTGAGGATCTTTTCCGTATATCAGTGGCCAAGGCCGAATCGCTCGGATACGCGGACACATATCTTGGGCCGCCCGGATACAAGGTAACTTTTATCGGCCATGGCATCGGCCTTGATCTAATCGAACAACCCATCATTGCAGCGAAAAAGAAGGAAGCTCTTCAACCGGGCATGATCTTTGCCCTTGAACCGAAGATGACGTTTGAAAACGAATTCGGAGCGGGAATCGAAACTGTTTTTCTTGTCACAGAGACAGGACATCGATTAATCAGCGAGGTACCTGTAAAAGTCTTTATTTGTTAGAGGAATCAGGCGAGGGAAATTACCAATGTCTTTTTCTTTTGTTCATGCAGCCGACCTTCATCTCGACAGCCCCTTCATAGGAATAACGGCTGAATCACCTGCCATTGCCGGTTCCCTCCACTCAGCTACCTTTAAAGCCTACAACTCATTGATTGATCTGTGTATCGAAAAACAGGTGCAGTTCCTGCTGATCGCCGGCGACATATATGACGGGGCTGACCGCAGCCTCCGGTCTCAACTGCGTTTCCGGGATGGACTGCAGAGACTGGCGGATAACAATATCCAGGCCTTTGTTGTTCACGGAAATCACGACCCTTTCAAGGGGCATTCCAGGTCGATTGACTGGCCTGAAGGCGTTCACGTCTTCAGCTACAACAAGGTCAAAAGCATCCCTTTCAAGATCGACAACTCACTGGTTGCCCTGATATCAGGCATCAGCCACGAAAATAGAAACGTAACAACCAACCTGGCCAAAAAATTCGAGCCTCAGGATCCCAACCTGTTTCAGATAGGGCTCCTTCACTGTAATGTGGGAAAAGACACCGGCCACGAGGCCTATGCCCCCTGCGAGCTACAGGACCTCATCAAAACCGGCCTGGACTATTGGGCCCTGGGGCATGTTCACGAAAGAAAAATCCTGCATGAGGACCCTTATGTTGTTTATCCCGGGAACACCCAGGGGCGCAATATCAGGGAACAGGACGAACGGGGCTGCTATCTGATTCAGGTGGACGATAACAACCGGATCACCAGCCTCGAATTTCATGAACTGGATGAGATACGATGGTTTTGGGGATCACTAACCATTGACGGGTTGGATACGCTGGATCAGCTTGAAAACGCAGTTTCCGGCTGCATTGAAGATTTTTCAAAAAAGGCAGGGTCCCGCCCTCTTATCTGCAGGATCTCCCTCACCGGCCAGGGCCCTCTTTTCAAGGAACTAAGCAGAGAAAACGCCCTTCAGGAATTGCTTGAGCACGTCAGGGACAGTTATGAGGCAAAAACCCCCTTTGTCTGGGTTCAGGATTTGATATTCGAATGCAGACCGGAAATTGACCTGAAAAAACGACGTGAGAATAAGGACTTCTTGGGACAGGTACTGAGAATCAGCCAAGAACTCTCTGACACGGAAGAAGGACGTAAACGCCTGGTAGAGGAAGGGCTGGAAGAACTGTTTAAAAACAGGCGGGCGTCAAAGCATCTGCATGATATTACGGATAACGAAATCAGCCGGATGCTTAAAGCCGCTGAACTATTGTGCTTTCAGTTGCTGGAGGGTGATCTGTAGACCATGA
>JAYEIR010000152.1:0-8334 GCA_034660135.1 Thermodesulfobacteriota bacterium | reverse complement strand
CATAATAGTAGATGGATTTGGTCTGTTTCATGATGCCTTGCTAAAAGATATCCCGGACGGGCTGGTTCTATTTGCTGGTGACAATGAGGCCGGAAAATCGACTATGTTGGGGTTTATCAGGGCCGTTCTTTTCGGTTTTCCGGATGGCAGGACCGCTAAGAACCCTTATGAACCTTTAAAGGGCGGACAACATGGCGGTCGGTTGATTGTTTCCACGGCAGCGAGGGGTGATACCATAATTGAACGAAAAGCCGGTAAAAAAGGAGGCCCTGTAAACCTGCTCTTCACCAGCGATGACACAAGAGGTGGTGAAGCAGAACTCAAACATCTTCTCGGGGGTTTTTCAGAAGCTGTCTACAGAAACGTCTATGCCTTCAGTCTCGAAGAACTTCAGACATTTGATTCCCTGAATGATGATGATGTCAGAGGAGCCCTTTATGGGGCCGGGGCCGGAGTTTCATTGATGGCTATTCCGGAGAGCATGAAAAGACTGGAAAAAAACCTGACCGGCCTGTTTAAGCCGGGAGGCAGTAAACCTGTTATCAATACCCGCATAGCCCGTCTCGAGGAAGTCCAGAAAGAGTTGCGCCATGCCGCTAACGGAATCAAAGAATATGAAGGTCTAACAGGCCAGAGTCAGAAGCTGAGTGAAACGATCAGCCGGCTTCAGCAGGAGGGAGAAGGCTTCCAAAAAGATCAAACCAGAAAAAGCAACTATCTCAAACTCTGGGACCAGTGGATTATTCTCCAGGAGGCGGAAGACAAGTTAGGGAATCTGGACGATACAGTCTCTGTATTCCCGGCCGGGGGTTTGAACAGGATGAGGGATCTGGAGAAAAACCTGGAAAATCTTGGAAAATCGCTGGATAGGGAAGAAAAAAATCAAACAGACCTGCTAAGACAAGAACAGGGCCTGAAAATTAATGAGCTCCTTTTAGATCAGGAATCTAAAATTAACGAATTAAAAGAGAATCTTAATAGTTACCTCTCCAGTGTTGATGAAGTATCCGGTAATAGGCAGGTCCTGGAACAGAAAAAAGGGGAGATCCAGCGGTCCCTGGAAATCCTGGGTAAGGACTGGACTGAAGGGAAGGTTTGCAAAATGGATCGTTCTCTGTTCACCCGGAACAGCATCCGGAAGCATCAGTCTGCCCTTCAGAAAACAACATCAGAGCAGGAAAAAGCAGAGGATGCCCTGAAGCAAATCAAGGAAGAACTTGATGCTGCCCGGCGTGAAGAGGAAACCGCGGTTAGGGAATTAGACAAATACCGTGAACTGGAAGATCAGGTTGCCAGGAAAACACTTCAGGCCATTCAAAACGGTAGAAACCAGTTTGCCTCACTTGTCAAGGATCTGCCTCAGAGAAAAAAGGAACTAAAGAGCGGTATAGATAGCCTGGATCAGGCGGTCGGTGAGATAGACCCGGACTGGGGAGTTCCTGAAGTCGAGTCGTTTGACTGTTCTGTGCCGGCCCAGGAGAAAATCCAGGAATTTGAACATGAACAGAACAGACTAAACTCGGAGATTAATGGAACAAAAAACAGGCTGGAAATCGCGCAGTCCGGTCTGACCGGTGTAAAGAAGGAGCTGAAAGAGAACCAGGAAAAATACGATGTCATTCCCGAGCCTTCGCTGAAAAAACGAGGAGACTATGCTGACAAAAAGGACGCCCTCAAGAACCTTAAAGATAACCTGAACAAAAAGGAGCTGCTCAAAGAACGGATCAGGCATCAAAATGAAAGGCTTTCTGATAAACATGACCTGATTCAGAAATCTCTATCCGTGCCTTCCAATCCAATGGCCGGATTTCTGAAAGTCTTTTCCATAGTGATTTTCCTCATCGGGGTGGCTGTGGCTGCCGGACTAATTATTTTTCAACGACCTCTCGAGGGCGGCCTTATTGGTGGAGCTTTCGTGATCCTTGGGGGTTGCATATTTATTGTTAACAAAAGGGCTGATAGCAGACAGGCCCGCCAGGACCTCAGCAACCAGTCGAAAGGGAAAAGAGAGATCCAGGAACTCGAGGGACTGCTGGATAATCTGAGGAATGATCTGGCAGGCCTGGAGAGGCAGGCAGAAGAGATCTCCGGCATGCTGGGTATTGCAGGTGATATTGAACCAGACAAGCTGTATCCCGTGGAAAAACAGCTTGAGCAAGAATTGATGCTTTTTGATGAAAAAATCAGGTCACAGGAAGAGTTAGATAAGATCAAGGCACAGGAAACCCAGGCCATCGAAACTATCACTCATCTGGCAGGAACCCTGAAGTCTCAGGAGAATGTACTCAAGCTCTTACAGGACAAATGGGAAAAGCACCTGGCCGGTTTATCCCTGAGATCCGGCACCAACCCCCGCATGGCATCCCTGATCTTCGCCAAAGTGGACAGGTTAAAGACCATGATAAACGGGGTTGGAGATATTAAAGAGCGAATCAAGGAAATGGAACAGGCCAAAGAGGACTATCTCAGCCTGCTCAGCGAGGTGCCGGCGCTTGCTGAAAAGACCCGGGATGACCCGGCTGACCTGCTTTCAGCCGTTGACCTGTTCCTGGAACAGAGCAGGGAGCGGGATAAGCAGAGACAGTACCGGGACCTGGCAGTTAGAACACTTGAGGAAAAAAAGAAAATCCTGGAAACAGTCGAAGAAAAACAATGTGAGGCAAAAGACCGTACGGATAAGGCGGACACACAGCAGAACAGGACGGCTGAGGAATGGCGCGACTGGCTCTCCAATGCCGGCCTGGACCCTGAAATATCTCCGGAGACCGCCTTGAGCGCCATGGAGACCATCAATGAATGCATTCGGTTAATTGACACCCGGACAACACTGGAACAGGACGTAGGGCTTAAGCAAAACGAAATCCGGAAATATCTTGACCTGACTGGACAGGTCTTTTCCATTTCAGGGAAAACTCAACCTGATAAGAACAATATTGTCTCAGAGATTAAGCTTCTATACCAGGAATATGAGGACAGCAAAACCAACAGGACCAAAAAAGGCTCTATTCAGGAGCAGTTAGCCGGTCTGAAAAATGAAATCGAATCCCTGAAACAGGAGATTGGGCAGAAAAGGCTGGAGCTCAAAAAACTGCTGCAGGAAGGCGAAGCTGATGACGAAGAGGAATTCATCAAAAGAGGAGAATTATATCAAAAAAGAAGGGATATTCTTCAGGAAATTGAAGGTGCCTCTGGAAATATTAAAATAATATCAGGTGAAAGAGATCTAAAAAAACTGAAACAAGATCTCAAGCAGAATACCAGGGAGGAACTTGACAGCGAACTACGGCGACTGCAGCAGGAAATCCGGGAGATTGACGAAAACCTTGAAGCCGTTAGAGACGAGCTGGCTGAAACCAAAAACAAACTGGAAACCCTGGCCTCATCAGATGACATTTCGCGTTTAAGGGCAGAAGAGGAAAAGATAAAAGAAGAGATACTGATAGATGCCGGAAAATGGGGGACAAATGCCATTGCCCGGTATCTGATAACAAGCGCGAGAGAAAGATTTGAAAAAGAACACCAGCCCAGGGTTATCCAGGAGGCCGCCGGTTATTTCAATACATTTACCGGTGGTGAGTATCAAAACATCATAGCCCCCCTTGGAAGGCAGAGCATAGAAGTCATGACCCGTCACGGCATCCAGAAAAAACCTCATCAACTGAGCAGGGCCACCGCAGAGCAGTTGTTTCTGGCGCTGCGTTTCGGATACATGACCAATCAGGCTGAAAACACCGAAGTTCCCCCTGTCATTATGGACGACATACTGGTCAACTTTGATGAAAACCGCTCACGTTACGCAGCCGGCGCCATCCTTGAACTGGCCGGAACCCACCAGATCCTCTTCTTCACCTGCCATCCTGAGACAATATCCGTATTCAAGAAACAGGACAAAAACATCCCTGTCTATCAGATCAAACAAGGGAAATTCGAGGAAAGCAAGCGGTAAAAATTCAAGGGGGGCATAGAAAAAAAAGAGATCCCGGTGCCTATTAACGCGGCCCGGTCGATCCCTTTTATGAACCGCTAATTATTGGGTAACCAAGAAACTGTTATGGGTATTGTAAACAAAATTGCATCTTCACGTTTTTATTATGGTTGGGTCATTGTTGGGGTAGCCCTGGTTTCCATGGCCTTCTGGCTTGGAATCCGTACAAGTTTTTCTGTATTTTATGTCGCCCTGCTGGAGGACTTCCCGTGGAATCGCGGCAGCGCTGCAGGCGTCCAATCCATGGCCCTCATTGCCTATACCATACTGGCGCCTTTGGTGGGCGCACTAATCGACAAGTTTGGGCCGCGCCTTGTGATCCTTCCCGGTGTATTGATCCTGTCTCTCGGGTTGATCCTCTGCTCCTTGATTGAGAACCTGACCCAGTTCTATCTGCTTTACGGTGTCCTTATGGGGACCGGCATCACGGCCATTGGGATTGTCTCCTATTCAGCCATTATCGCTCACTGGTTTGAGAAGAAGCGGGGCCTTGCCAGTGGCATCGCTGTCTCCGGCATGGGGCTGGGGACCTTTTTGCTGGTTCCTTTCTCGCAACAACTTATCTCATGGTGGGGGTGGCGAGTGACCTTTATTGCAACAGGAGTACTGGTCACAGTGATATTATTGCCCCTTAATGGGCTTTTTCTGAGACACCATCCCCAGGAACTTGGCCTTGAGCCGGACGGTATCAATACAAAGGACGCCTGCTTTGATGATGCTGGCTGTTCCATGGATTCGCAGTCTGCGCAAACGGACTGGACCTTACGCAAGGCAGCCCGGACTGGCAGGTTCTGGGCGCTGTCTGCTTTCACATTCCTGTCTATCATTGGTATTTACATTGTTCTGGTTCACAACGTAAGGTTTTTGGTAGACCAGGGTGAGGACAAGATGACAGCCGCCCTAGTCTTCGCCATGATAGGGATCATTTCATCTGTTTTTCGAATTTTTTGGGGCTGGCTCTCTGATCATATCGGGCGTGAGATTGCTTTTACCATGGGCATGATATGCGCATGCCTCGGGTTGCTTTCTTTAATTCTCATACAGACCCTCGAATCGAGGGCATTTATTTACTCTTTTTTCATCCTGTTCGGTATAGGCTGGGGTTCATCCGCACCAATATTTATGGCTACCGCTGCCGATCTTTTCAAAGGCAAAGGATTCGGGCTAATATATGGTCTAATTGAGGGCGGCATAGGGATTGCCGGGGCCTTGGGGGCCTGGATAGGCGGGTATATTTTCGACAGGACCCAAAGCTATCAGGGGGCCTTTATCCTCGGTATCGTGGTCATGATATTGTCCATTGTGTTCATTTGGATTGCCGCACCCAGCAAGGTGGAGCCTGGTGTAAATAAAACTGGTGTGAAATGATTGGGCCGGTTTTTCGGTTTTCAGCAACGTCCAGTTTTCATGCTGATGCCTCATAAAAAATGAATTAGGCATGGCATGGCATGGCCTTGATCACAGCAGGGAAAAATTCGGGGAGCTGTGGCTCGGCTATGTGTCTGATCAGCTCAAGCTTTGATAGGGGCCGAAGACTGGAAATTCTTTTTTAGGATCATCCGCCTGCTATGGAAGGTGAGAGAACAACGACATCGCCGTCTTTTACAGTCTGATTGAGATCCCTCAAGATTTTTCCATTGATAATGGCCATGTCCACTTTTCCTGTGGGAATTCCCAAATGGTTAATAAGATCCTCTATGCTCACTGTTTTCTTGCCCAGGGCTGTAAGGTCCAAGGGAAACTCAGCACTTCTGGGAATCTCAGGGTGAAGAAAAGACCTTAATGTAGGAAACACCTTTACCGTAATCATTCAAGTACCCCTGCTCTTTCGGGTCACTTTTCTGCCATATCTTTCGAGTTGGCAAGGATGGGGTTCTTCACCAGTCTTTGAAATTCGGGAAACCTGCTTTATAACTACAGGCACTGTAACTCAGGCGAGGCGGGCGGGGTAGATTTTTGTGCCAAACATAGCTTCAAAATTTGCAGTATCCCCGCTTTTTCCTAACAGTCTTCAGCCTACAGCCCTGGCCCAGACCTGGTTTCTCTGTCCCATTGCGTGAAAACTCCAGACGCAGCATTTCAATGAGATTGTGCCGGGAATGCACATCAAATCGCACCAGGGCAGGCCTATCCGCATGAGTTACAGGGCACGTAGCACCCATGATATCGAATCAGTCCTGATTCATTCTAACCCTCCAACTCATCGGCCACGTATTCAAGACCGAGCTCTTCGAGTTTCTCCCTTGTGGGTTTACCGGTCTCAAGGTCCCAGCCCTGCTCAGTGTAGTATTCATCGAGCATAAATTTGAGATCTTCTTCGCTGATCACCTGACCCTTGGATCCTCCCTCCTTCAGGGGTTCTTTCATCAGTCTCTCTGGCAGGGTATCATCGGCTCGGGTGAAGCCCTCCCTCACATTAAAGGCCCTGGCCAGAGTGTTGACCCTTTCTCCGACCGTCATCACATCTTCGGGTCTAAAGGCAAGCCCTGTGACAGCCTCCATCAATGCGGCCGTGTTCTGGAGAGCATTGCCGGGCAGGGCCATGTCCAAGAGAAAGGCACACATGGTCGGACAATCACAGGTAGCTGTACGCACATCCTGGTTCCACTTAGTCAATTCGCCTTTCCCTTCCGTGCTAAAACGATCCACCTCGCGGGGGACGGGGATCCCGAATATTTCCTGAAAAGCATATCCCCTGTTGTGATCCGCACCCGTATAAGAAGTGGCATAGTTTAACCCGTGGGCCTTGGCTCCACGCACGTCATAGCCGGGCAATTCCAGGCCCTTTACATGCATGGCATATTTATGGGTGTCTTTGCCTATCTTTTCAGCGGCAGCCTTGGTGCCGTCCGCCAGGATGTCTCCAATGCCTTCACGAAAAGCCATCAGGATAAGGAGAGTCATCATGGCCTTATGATTCCCGAAGTTGAGTTCCAGTCCTCCGGTCTGATCGATTCCCAGTATCCCCTTCTCGTATAGTTCCATCGCAAAACCAACAGTAACACCGGCTGACATGGTATCAAGCCCAAGTTCATCACACAGCCGATCCGCCGCCACAATGGCCTCAGCATAGTCCACACCGGTCTCGCCACCAAGAGAGTACAGTGTCTCGAATTCCGGTTCTCCCAAGGCGCCGGCATAGGGCCCGCTCCTGGCCAGTTTTAGTTGGGTGCAGCCAACCGGACATTGGTAACAATGCTCACTTCCTACCTTAAGCCGTTCCTGCGCTGCAACGCCGATTTCCTCGGCAGGGGTGAACTCACCAGTGGTCGTCCAGTTCCTGGCAGGAAAAATACCCATTTCGCAGAGATGATTTACCACCATGGGTGTCCCAAGCTTCGAGAACTGGGAATAGAGAATCGGGCTATCCTTCATGGACTTGGCCATGTCTTCCCTGGCCGCTTTGTATTTGTCCTTATCAGCTATTGCGACACTGTCGGTTCCACGAATCGCTATCGCCTTTAAATTCTTGGACCCCATTACAGCACCGAGTCCTTTTCGACCGGCAGCCCGCCTTTCGTTTACAATACAGGCAATCTTGCTCAAGTTTTCACCGGCTGGGCCAATGCAGGCAATGCGTACATTTTGGTCCCCGAGTTCATTTTTGATGATCTGCTGGCAGTCGCCTGTCCGGGTGCCCCAGGCCTTACCGGCGGGCCGGAATTTTACCTCCCCGTCCTTGATCCAGAGATAGGTGGGTTTTTCCGCCTTGCCCTCGATGATGAGCATGTCGTATCCGGCAAACTTCAGCTCCGCGGGGAAATAACCACCTGTCAAGGCTAGGCCCATGGCATTGGTCAATGGCGACTTGGCCGCTACGGCCATTCGGCTGGCGCAGGGGACGGTAGTGCCTGTAAAGGGGCCCACGGAAAAGATGAGCTTGTTGTCCGGTCCCAAGGGATCGGTACCTGCCTTTAACTCATCGAAAAGATATTTAATCGCAATACCGGCCCCCCCGATAAAATCTCTTGCCGTTTTCAAGGACAGGTCCTCCACACTGGAGCTGTGATTGCTCAAATTTATTCTCAAGATCTTTCCTGTGTATCCACCTCTGTACATCTTCTCCTCCTTTATGGCTTAGATTACATAATCACAGTATCCCCTAACTACTTAATATCGAGCAACCTGCTGGCCTCCAAGCCACAGTTGCGACCGATATTTTTTACCCTTTTGCAAGCAGGCCAGCTACGCCTATTCTGTGGGTGGAGGCTCGGGGGGTGCGGGGACGGCAGGGGGACGTTCGTGATTTATTGACTTTCCAGTAAATATTCCTCAATAGCTTCGTTCGCTAATGCCTGCTGCCCACGTCCTATCGATTTACTCACTGCTGATGGGTTGACCCCCAACTC
>JAYEIR010000151.1:36754-42161 GCA_034660135.1 Thermodesulfobacteriota bacterium | reverse complement strand
CATTCCGTCTCAACTATAAAAACATGAATGGGATTTGTAGACACCGTGAACGGTTACAAATAAATTAAGGGGGTAACTATCTATGAAGTGGGAAAAGTTATTGATGTTAATAAATTATTTTCTTAGGAGGAAATCCCCCATTTTCGTTTTAAGCATTCTCTATCTCCTGTTTTTTGTCCCCATTGCAGGGGCTGGAAACGAGAGAACAGTAGCTCTTGTTATGAAAGCACTTTCCAATCCATTCTTTTTCAAGATGGAGGAGGGTGCAAAAAAATACGCTCAAGAAAAGAATATTCCTCTGGAAGTTTTTGGCGTCGAACGAGAGACCGATATTGAGCGACAAATCGGTATCGTAGAGAACCTCATTTCACGAGGCTATGGAGCCATTGTGATTGCTCCAGCCGATTCGAAAAAATTGGTCCCGATTTGTAAGATGGCGATAAAAAAGAATATCATTGTGATCAACATTGATAACCCTCTTCACCAAAAGACCATGGATCAACATGGTATTTCCATACCTTTTGTAGGGTCTGACAACCGCACCGGAGGGGGAATGGTGGGAAAGTATATCAAAGAAAAATTGAAAGGCCGTGGGCAGGTCATAGTGATTGAGGGGATTCGTGGCGTAGAAAACGCTGATCTCCGGAAACAAGGATTCATCGGAGAAGTCACCAAAAACAGTGCTATCAAAGTTGTAAGCACCGAAAGCGCCAACTGGCATACGGATGAGGCCTTTTCCCTGTCGATCAAATTGCTTCGCTCACACGACTCCATAGGCGCTGTCTTCTGCGCCAACGACAAAATGGCCCTCGGGACTCTGCAAGCCTTAGACCTCATGGACCTTACAGGAAAGGTTCTGCTTGCAGGATACGACAACATTGAATCAGTGCGCGATGAAATGCGCAATGGCCGGATTCAGGCCACTGTTGAACAGCATCCTGAACTCATGGGCCAATTTGGTGTAAAGATGGCCTGGGAGGCCTTGAAGGGTGAAAAAGTCCCGGATTACCAGGCAACTCCACTCGATTTGATTACCTGTGAGGCCTTTAACAAGACTATTGGCCTCTCTATTTCGAATTTGAGTAATCCGTTTTTCACTTCCCTTTATAGAGGGGCCCAAAAAGCTGCAAGGCTTTTCGGAGCGCGATTGCTTATGGCCGATGCCAAAAATTCAGAGGCCCAGCAATTGATGGATATTTGCAATTTTTTAAAGCAAAAGGTAGATTTGTTAATAGTCAATTCGACCAACGCTGAAACAATAACACCGGCCATTGAGATGGCCAACCAAAATCATATTCCGATCATCACTGTTGATCGAAAAGTCTCTGAGGGGCAAATAATATGTCACATTGAATCCGACAATGTTCAAGGCGGCAGAATGGCAGCCAACGTACTGGCCCGCTACCTGAAAGGAAAAGGCAACGTAATCGAAATGGAAGGAATCCCGGGGACTTCGGCGGCCCATGAAAGAGGGATGGGGTTCAATGAAGCATTAGGGGAGTATCCTGACATTAAGGTGGTGGCGCGTGAAACAGCCAACTTCGACCGAAAAGAGGCGAGCGAAATTATGAAGCAACTCTTACAGAAAGAGATCGATTTTGATGCAATCTTCGCTCACAATGATAACATGATTCTCGGTGTAATGGATGCCTTGGCGGACCATAAAGATCAGCCTCATCGGGTGCTCATTGGTTTCGATGCGATTCGTGAGGCGGTGAACGCTGTCCATGAAGGAAAGCTTTCGGCAACAATTGCTCAAAAGCCTGAAACCATGGGCAGACTGGCAGTACAAAACGCTGTCCGATTTTTCCGTGGAGAAAATCTGTCCGCCAACGTAGCAGTGGAGCTGAAGGTGATCGAAAAATAAAAGGATTTGGTTTTGTTACGCACTATAAACAGAAATTTTTACACCATAGCGGGAATCCTGGTGCTCTTATTCGGTCTCGGCTACACCGTAGTGGCTTTCTTTTTACATGAACAGGGTCAAAACGCCATACGGGAGCAGGAAGCAGTGTTTATTGATAGGGAAATTCGTTCTCTACATGACCTGTTTTTTGAGATACGTTTCTGGGATAGGGCCGTCTTTTCCCAGGATTATCCGGAAGCTGACAAGAAATTTGGAGCGCTCCTCGAGCAAATGAGAAAACGTCTAATGGTTTTGAACAGTAAACCGGTTAGTGTAGATGTCAAGGAAAAGCTCGAAAAGGCTTCGAAATTTCTGACTGAATACGAGAAAGATTTCAACAGGATTATCCAATTGAAGACGAAACAGCGGTTGAATCGTACCCGTATGGATACAAGCTACCGATCATTGTCTTCCAATGTTCTCAGAAGCAATGAAACCAGTCTCTTAAAGCCTTTTTTTATCTTAACTCACTTTCAGAAAGGCTATCGCATCTTTCGCAGAGAAACGGAATACCAGGCACTCAAAGTGGCTATAGACTCCTTTGGACGGAAGTTTTTACTGGCAAACCTTATGGATGAACGAATGAAAGATTACTTGAAGGCTTTCAGTGATCTTCTGGATCAGGATTTTTCACTTGAGCGACAGATCCGATTAATCAATGTTCGTTTCGACCAAATCAGTACACAGCTCATGGATCTTTTTTCCGCCACTTCTCGTGAGGCTGAAAGGTCATTGAGAAATGAATTTCAGGAAGCGGAAGAAAGCCGGAATGAACTGAATATTTTCTTTCTCATTTCTATAGTTTTGAGCATTATGATCCTTATGGTGGTCCTCATCGTGATGGCGATGAAGATTATCCGCCCCATAAGATCTATGGCCAAGGTTATGAGAGAGGTCAAGACAGGAAATATTGAAGCACGCTTTGATTCCGTTGGGAATAAAAACGACGAGATTATGCAGCTTGGGTGGTCTTTCAATGATATGTTAGATACTGTTGAAGAGAATAATCAGCAGCTTGTCAGCTATCAAGATGAACTTGAAAATAAGGTTTCGGAATTAGCCCTTAGGGAAACCGAATTGAAAAAACACCGGGAAGATCTTGAAATCCTGGTGAAAGAACGTACTGGTGATCTGACTAAGGCTAACCAGGAACTTCAACAGGAAATCATTGAACGCAAAAGAGTGGGGGAGGCTCTGCGCGAGAGCGAGGCTCGGATTGGCGCGTCGCTAAAGGAAAAGGAAGTGCTGCTGCGCGAGATCCATCATCGCGTCAAGAACAACATGCAGGTTATTGTCAGTCTGCTGAGGATGCATTCGAGAAGGATCGATGATACGCGTTTGAGACAGATTTTCGATGAGTGCCGGGACCGCGTCAACGCAATGTCTTTGATACACGAGGACCTGTATCAGTCCGAGGACCTGGCCCGAATCGATTTCGAAATCTATCTCAAGAAGCTCTGCCGCAACCTGAGTCAGGCGCACGGCGCCTCGGGCAAAGGAATCGAGGTGTCGGTGGATAAGTGCAACGTGATGCTGGGCATGGATCAGGGCATTGCGGTGGGGATAGTGATCTCTGAACTGATCACAAACGCCTTCAAGCATGCCTTCCCCCTGGGCAAAGGGGGGAGCGTGTCGGTCAACCTGTCCTGCCGTGAGGGGGAAGAGGTTGAACTGATCGTTCAGGACGACGGGAAAGGCCTGCCGCCGGAAATCGACATCCTGAACCCGGTGTCGCTTGGGTTGCGGCTGACGGTTGCCGCCGTAACGCGGGAACTGGACGGGAGTATCGAGGTGGAGCGGGACAAAGGCACACGGTTTATCATTCGTTTCAAAGGTAAAACGTATAGCTAAAGGAGAATATTATGGGTTCCACAAAGATCATGGTTGTTGAAGACAACGCCACTGTTGCAGAGGACTGTCGCGATTGCCTGCAGAGCCTTGGTTACAGCGTTACGTCCATCGTGGCCTCAGGCGAGGAATCCATCGAGAGAGCGGAGGCGGAAAGGCCGGACGCCGTTCTGATGGATATTCACCTGCGCGACGAGATAGACGGGATCGAGGCGGCAGAGCAGATCCATTCCCGCTTTGAAATCCCCGTCGTGTTCCTGTCGGCCTACAGCGACCGTGAGTTGTTAGAACGGGCCAAGCGGGTGGGCTCCTTCGGTTACCTGCTCAAGCCCTTCGACGAACGCGAGCTCTACGCCACGCTCGAAATGGCTCTTTACAAGGCGAAGGCCGAGAAGGGACGCAGGCAGATGGAAGCCCGGCTCCGGCAGGCACAGAAGATGGAGGCAATCGGCTCACTTGCCGGAGGCATTGCCCACCAGTTCAACAATGCATTGTTCGGGATTACAGGAAACATTGATTTACTTGAGATGGGTTTTCCAGGCGATGAATCCGTAGCCAAGTATACCAGACAAATGAAAATCTCCGCTCGCCGCATGACTCAACTAACCGCTAAGCTGTTGGCTTACGCCAGAGGCGGCAAATATCAGGTTAAAACAATATCATTGAGTGATTTCGTAAAAGAAACATTAACTTTGGTCAGACATACCATTGATCCTGCCATCCATGTGGATACGGATCTACCTTGTGGTATTCTTGATGTAAATGCAGACCTGTCTCAAATGCAGATGGTGCTGACCGCTGTTCTCGCCAATGCTTCTGAAGCAATGGGGGGTAAAGGGCATATCCGGGTTGCCTGTGGAAATGAGATGGTAACGGATGAAGCTGCCGAAGGATTCCCTGGATTAAAGTCCGGAAACTATGCCTGCCTGACCATAGCCGATGACGGCAAAGGGATGGATGAAGAAACCAGCAAGCGAATATTTGAACCTTTTTTCACCACCAGTTTTACGGGTCGTGGTCTTGGGATGGCGGCAGTGTATGGTATTGTCAAAAACCACGATGGCTGGATAGGGGTTGATTCTGAATTGGGTAAAGGGACTACTGTTAAAATCTACCTGCCCGCCATCGGGAGCGTTCAGGCGAGGCCGGCGGTTCTGCCCGCTGAAGAAGTTCCTGTCAAAGATGAGGTGAAGTTAGAGACCGAATGGAATAAAGGCACTGGCACCATATTGGTTATCGAAGATGAAGAGCCGGTCATGAAAGTAACCAGGGCGATATTGGAAAGGCTGGGTTACAGTGTCTTAGAGGCCAAAACAGGACAGGAAGCCATTGATGTTGTCAAAACCTTTGATGGTGACATTGATCTTGCCATGCTTGATATTCTTCTGCCTGATATGAGCGGTAATGCTATTTATCCGTTTCTCATGGATGCTCGTCCCGATCTTAAGGTGATCGTTTTCAGTGGTTATTCCATAGATGGCCCGGCTCAGGAAATTTTAGATGCAGGTGCTCAGGATTTTATTCAAAAACCGTTTGCGATTGCAGAATTATCAGAGAAACTGAAGAAAATATTAGAGAAGTAACGATTTTGGATTTTGGATTGGTGATTGAACTAACCCAATAAACCCAACTAACCCAATAAACCCAACTAAC
>JAYEIR010000151.1:3135-36654 GCA_034660135.1 Thermodesulfobacteriota bacterium | reverse complement strand
AAACCGTTTGCGATTGCAGAATTATCAGAGAAACTGAAGAAAATATTAGAGAAGTAACGATTTTGGATTTTGGATTGGTGATTGAACTAACCCAATAAACCCAACTAACCCAATAAACCCAACTAACCCAATAAACCCAACTCAAAGGCAGATATGTGTCTGATACTTCTGGCAATTGAATCACATCCCGTCTACAAGCTTATTTTTGCGGCCAACCGTGATGAGTTTTACGACCGGCCTACATCTCAAGCCGCCTTCTGGGACGAGTCTCCAGGACTTCTTGCAGGCAGGGATCTACGTGCAGGGGGGACCTGGCTTGGCATTACAACCAGCGGAAAGATAGCGGCGATAACGAACTACCGGGATCCTGCCTCACTCAAGGCCCATGCCCCTTCCCGGGGCAAACTCGTGTCCGACTTTTTATCAGGCCGTGCAAGCGCACCTGAGTATCTTGAAATGCTTGCTCAAAAGGGTGACGAGTATAACGGGTTTAATCTTATTATTGGAGAAATGAATGATCTCTACTGGTATTCAAACCGTGGTAAAGGATGGAGTAATCTTGCACCGCAAATATACGGCCTGAGCAACCACCTGCTCGACAGCCCATGGCCGAAAGTCACCACAGGGAAAGATGGCTTGAGGGATCTCCTCTCGACGCAAGAAAAGCTGTCACCGGAAGCCATTTTTGGTATTCTTTCCGACCGTTCGGCCCCTGACGACAACAGACTTCCTGACACCGGAGTCGGACTTGAATTGGAAAGAATGCTCTCGCCCCTGTTTATCACCAGTCCGGACTATGGTACCCGCTCTTCAACAATCCTGCTTGTAGACCGGAACGACCGCGCAATGTTCATTGAAAGAACATTTAATTCAACACCTGATCATCCCACAACCATCGACTATCAGTTCCGGATAACTGCTCAGGTTATCAGCCTATCCACCTGAGCAGAGCAAATATTTTCCAATTCTTACGCTTGTTTGTTGCAATCGAAAATGCTATATAAGGCGACACATAGGGACTTTAGTTCGCTTTATTCACAGTTAACCACGGGGGAAAAATGAAAAAGACTAATTCAAGTGAGGCGGATGTCTTAGAGGCATTTGAGACATGGATCAAGGCAGTCACAAAAACCAATCCTGAAACTGTCGCAAAGCTATATGCCGTGGATGCTGTATTCTGGGGGACAGTTTCACCTTTTCTGCGTACAACGCCTGCCGAAGTAAAGGACTACTTTGAGCATTTCATGAAGCTTGAACACCTGAATGCCATTTATTATCATCCGGTAGTTCGTGTGCATGGTGACATAGCAATAAATTCAGGCTACTACACCTTTTTTTATGAGAGCGATGGTAAGATGATGAATATTCCGGCCCGCTATACCTTTGTTTACAGAAAAGACGATAACGGGGACTGGAAGATCATAGATCATCACTCTTCCGCTGTTCCACAAAATACATAGTGCCAGTAAATCCTCAGGACCAGGAGAAAACACATGGAAAACAGAAGTGACCTTATGACCAAAGGGCCTGAAAGAGCACCTCACCGTTCTCTTCTGAGGGCGGCAGGCTTTTCTGATCAGGACATGAATAAACCCATTATCGGAATCGCGAATTCGTTCAATGAAATTGTTCCAGGCCATATCCATTTGGATAGGCTCATAGGGGCGGTAAAAGCCGGAGTCTATGCCGCGGGGGGCACTCCTGTTGAATTCAATACCATTGGTGTTTGTGACGGGATTGCTATGAATCACGAGGGAATGAAATATTCTCTGCCAAGCAGGGAACTCATTGCCGATTCGATTGAAATAATGGCCATGGCTCACCCTTTTGACGGCCTGATATTGTTGTCTTCATGTGACAAGATTATTCCAGGCATGCTGATAGCAGCGGCCAGACTGAATATCCCTTCTATTTTTGTTTCCGGTGGTCCCATGCTTCCGGGAAAGGTCTTAGGAAAAGATACCGGCGTAGACAAGGTCTTTGAAGCTGTCGGGAGATTCCAAAGCGGAATGATGACAGAGGTAGAACTCTATGAGATGGAGTGTAATGCATGTCCTGGAGCTGGATCATGTTCAGGCATGTTCACGGCTAACACCATGAGCAACCTTTCAGAAGGGTTGGGCATGTCCCTTCCCTTTAACGGCAGTGTGCCGGCCGTGTTCGCAGAAAGAGTGAGACTTGCAAAACAAACCGGCCATCATGTCGTTCAATTAGTCAAAAGGGGAATCAAGCCAAGGGAAATTATGACAAAAGAAGCGTTTTATAATGCTATCGCCCTGGACATGGCCCTGGGCGGATCTACGAATAGTGCCTTGCACATCCCTGCCATTGCCTATTATGCGGAAGTGGATCTGACCCTGAAAGATTTTGACCTGCTGACCGAAAAAGTCCCTCACCTTACATCACTGGTCCCAGCCGGACCCCATCATGTTGTGGACCTGTATTATGCAGGAGGTGTTCCCGCGATCCTGGCCGAGTTGAGAAAGGCCGGACTGATCAATGATCAGCAATTCATGGTCTATGGAAAAACCATGGGAGAGATGTTAGATGAAATCCAGGCAGGGATAAGAGATGAATCCGTTATACGGCCAATTGATAATCCTGTTCATAAAACCGGAGGCCTGGCAGTCCTGACAGGGAATCTGGCCCCGGACGGGGCCATTGTCAAACAGGTTGCCGTTGCCGATGAAATGCTCAAGCATTCAGGTCCTGCCAGGGTCTTTGACTCAGAAGAAGAAGTTGTTGAAGCAATTACAGGGGGAAGAATCCGGCAGGGTGATGTCCTTGTAATTCGCTATGAAGGGCCAAGGGGCGGTCCGGGGATGAGGGAAATGCTGTCTCCGACCTCTGCGCTGGCTGGAATGGGAATGGATAAAGACGTAGCACTTATTACTGATGGGAGGTTTTCGGGTGCTACCCACGGGGCCTGTATTGGGCATATCTCGCCGGAGGCTGCTGCAAGAGGTCCTATTGCGGCAATCCATGAAGGAGATATCATTGAAATTAACATCCCTGCCAAAAAGATAGAGGTTCGGCTTTCAAACGAAGAGATAATGAAGAGAATCGCCCAATTACCTGAATTTGAAGCCAAAATCAAGACAGGATATTTGGCAAGATATGCAAAAGCGGTTTCGAGCGCCAACCTGGGGGCAGTTCTTCCAAGATAGTCATTTCCTTGCTGTATCGCCAAAGGCGTACCATAAATTCAGGCATTTTAGGCATTTCAAACTTTAGGCATTTTTAATTTTAGGCACGTCTTCTGAAATTTATAAGGGACTACCTCAAAGTCTCAAAAGAGTCAAAAGGTCACTATACCTTGTTCCTGTGCCGGATGATCTCTGAAAGAATCACCCCACCGGCTACAGCAACATTGAGCGACTCGACATTCCCTTGTGCGGGGATACTTACCTCCTGGTGACAACGCTGTTTTACGGATCGGCTCATACCTCTTTGTTCGTTGCCAAGTATTAGGGTTAGATTTCTGTTCCAGTCAAACTGAAAAACGGAATCCTGGCTTTCCCCGGATGCCCCTATAATCCAAAACCCTTTTTTTTCTAACAGATCAAGGGTCCTACCCAGGTTCACAACCCTGACAACGGGGAGGTGTAACCAGGCACCGGATGCCCTCTTAAGTACCGCAGCCGTAACACCGGCTGAACGATCTTTTGGAATGATCAGCCCGTGGACACCAAAAAAAGCAGCAGTTCTGATCAGGGCACCGAGGTTACCCTCATCCGTAATGTGGTCCAAGATTAGCAGGAGGGCCCGGTCATGATTTCCCAGGGAAATTTTGATTACCTGTTCCAGATCGGAATAGATGAATTCTTCTACAAATGCAACGATACCCTGGTGGGCTGTATTTGGCAAGAGATGTGAAAATACTGTACCCTTCTTGAAGAAAACAGGAATGTCTTGATCGCCGGCCATTGCAAGGATTTCCCTTACTCTCTCCGGCTTCTTACCCTCTGATAGCCAAAGCTCCAGGATCCTGGGCTGCCCTTGAATCAAGGCCTCACGTACCCCATGAAAGCCTGGGATTATATAAGGGTTATTTTCATGAAATCGTTGCAATATCAATGAAGCTCTTTTTGACATGCGAAATCCGGCGTGCAGTTCGCAATCGCTCAGATACAATAACGGCTTGCACCTCCCCCACGGCCTTTTCCAGATCATCATTTATTACAATATAGTCATACCACGCACAATCCTTTATGTCTTCCAGCGCCTTTTTCATCCTTGTTCTTACAACCGGTTCTGCATCAGTCCCACGCTCCTTCAGCCTTTTTTCAAGGACCTCCAAAGACGGCGGCAACACATAGATAAGCACACTGCTTTCAAAATGTTTCTTGATGTTCCTCGCACCCTGGGTGTCAATATCCAGGAGGACATCATGCCCCGATGAAATCTGCTTATCAAGACTTGAAAAGGATGTACCATAGAATGAGCCGTACACCTTTGCCCACTCCACAAAAGCCCCCCCTTCCGTCATCTTGATGAAGGCACCCTGGTCTACAAAATAATAGTCAACACCGTCATTTTCAGTGCCCCGGGGGCTGCGGCTGGTATGAGATATGGAATACCCGAGGTCTTTGACCCTTTTCCTTAATTCATTGATAAGCGTGGACTTCCCTGTCCCGGATGCTGCTGAAATAATGAATAGCTGACCTGCCATAATGGTTACTCTTCAACATCTTCCTTTCTCAATGTGCCCCCGGGACTGAATCTCTGGGCAATAGTTTCCGACTGAATAGCTGATAAAATTACATGATTACTGTCAGTAATAAGCACGGATCTCGTTCGTCTCCCCTGGGTTGCATCTATAAGCCTTTTTTCCTCTCGCGCCTCATCACGCAGTCGCCTTATAGGAGCAGTATTCGGGGAAATAATAGCAACAACCCGTCTGGAAACAACAGAATTTCCAAAACCGATATTAACAAGTTTGGGACTCATGAAAAACTCCTTTCATTCGAGGCAGCTTCAAAATGTTCAATTTTGTCCAAGGTCAAGCCTGACTGTGCGTTGCACGCAGACAGGCACAGAGATTGGGGCCTCCGGCTCGTGGATGCGGGCCTATGCCTCGGAGAGCAAAAAGGAGCGTTTTGGAATTGTCTCATTCGATATTTTGAACCTGTTCACGGATCTTTTCCAGTTCCGACTTCATTTCCACAACAGCCTTTGAGATTAATGCGTCAGCGGCCTTGGAACCAATCGTATTTACTTCCCTATTGATCTCTTGAATCAAAAAATCCAATCTGCGACCGATTGAATCGTTCTCACAAAGGTATTCACGGAACTGTTTCAAGTGGCTCCTGATACGTACAATTTCCTCTGTAATATCCGACCGTTCCGCAAATAAGGCCACTTCCTGGGCAAGTCGACCTTCGTCAACAGTCATGTCTTCCAAAATAGAATTTATTTTGCGTCTCAGTTTTTCCCGATATTCTTCAACTAAATCAGGCCTTCGTTTATCCACCTCATCAACAAGGTTCGCCACCATATCAAGCCTTTCCAAAAAATCGACCTCAATGGCCTCCCCTTCCTTTATCCTCATCACATCAAGGTCATCAAGGGCCTGTTTCACGACCTCTTGAAAACCAGATCTCACTTTCTCCACGTCAAATACTTGAGGCTTTACCAGGATCACATCTTTCATCTGACAGAAGGATTCAGGCTGGATTTTCTGTTCAATACCAAACTGCTCACTTAGCTCGTTGAATATCTTGACATAGGATCCCACGAGAGGCTCATTAAGCTCAAGTTCATACTGGCTCTCCTCGCCATTGTTTTCCGCTTGAATAGATACTTCTATACGTCCCCTATTAATCCTGGATGAAATAATTGACTTGAGATCCTTTTCAAGAACCTGAAAATTTTTTGGAACCCGCAGGACAATATCCCGGTAACGATGATTGAATGATCTAATCTCCGCGAAAAATATACTATCCCCCAATTCATATTCAGCCCTGCCGTAGGCGGTCATACTTTTAACCAAGACGTCTTATCTCCTTTAATTCTTCCATATATTTTTTTCTGACCTCATTAAAAAATCCAATTACTTGCGGATCCGCATAATCCGGGTAAGTCCATTTGAGCGGTATGAACCCTCCTCTCTGAAAAAGCAGCGTCAGGTCCGCATAAATCCCTTTCGACAAATAGACCCGGTGTATATAGTTCTTTCCTGTCGCCAGGATCAGTCTTTCAGGGGAAATATACCCTGGGTCGATGTTGACAATTCTGTTCTTTTTGTCAAGATACCCTTGCTCAATTTCATTGGTTTTCAGTTTTATTTCGGGAAGGTGATCAGGACGGACAAGCCGGCCAAAAGAAATAAAGCGACGGTGCAAGGGCCAACCCATTTCCCTGGCATAATACCTGGTGCGATCAAACAGGAGTTCAGGGCTGGTACAGTCCACAGGTCCGTATATGGCTGAGAGCTGGTCTATTACCCTGTCTATTGTCTGTATTTCACGCGAAAAAATACTTGAAACAAGCTTGACCGGGTCAGATTCATTCGGATTACTCATCAATCCAAGGCCTTTTTCAGATCTTCTGCTCTTACCACAGATGTCCCTAATTCACCGACAACGATCCCTGCTGCGACATTTGATATGATCGCAGCGGATCTTAGATCCATACCACATGATAATCCGAGAGAGAAAGCGCTAATAACCGTATCGCCCGCTCCTGTCACATCAAAGACCTTTTGGGCAACCGTTGGAATATGGGTTATCTCTCCGCAGTCTTCAAAAAGCGTCATTCCATCTTTGCCCTGGGTAACAAGCACAGACCGGCAATTGAGCTTCTCAAGCATATGTCTCCCTGCTTGAACCAGCGTCTTCTCATCTACGATATCAAAACGGCAAAAGGTGCCTGCCTCATGGTGATTGGGCGTAATCACATCCACTCCATGGTAGTACTCAAAATTCCCCGTCTTGGGATCGACAGCAATGATGATGGATCCTATAGAAGACCGGACCAACTGTCTTAAGCCCTTCATGAGCGAAGCAGAAATAACACCTTTACCATAATCAGAGACTACTATGGCGTCAATGCTTTTCAGATTTTTTCTGATAAACTGCAAGATGCTGTCTGCACTCTCAGGACCAATGTCTTTTCGGGTTTCCCGATCAAAGCGAACCACCTGCTGATTGTGGGCCACGATCCTCGTCTTTATGCTTGTGTGTCTGCCCTGCTCTATTACAATACCCTGGGTTATTAAACCCAACCCCTCTATCCTGGCAAAGATTTCCTGTCCGGTAGGATCTTGCCCCACCACCCCGCAAAGCACGGGGCTTGCCCCAAGGCTTGCAATATTGCGGATCACATTGGCAGCCCCACCAAGCATTTTTGTCTCAGAGTTAACATCGACAACCGGTACCGGCGCTTCCGGAGAAATGCGGGAGACATCACCCCAGATGTACTCATCCATAATGATGTCGCCGATTACCAGGATTTTTGCCTCGGAGAATCTTTCAACGCATTCCTTCAGAAGATTTCTATTGTACTTATCGCTGTTTGCAATTTTTACAAGCATATTAACAGATAACCGCCATTTCTATTTCCTTACGTCCGCTTTGGCAATTCTATAGTCCTTAAGATAATGTTTTTGGGGTTTAGAATATTCGATCCCCGAAGAGATTTTTCCCGTGCGATATCAGGAAACTTGAAATTTGAAACTGGAAACTTGGTAGCCACCTGAATAGTCATATATAGACCAAGTTTCAAATTTCCAGTTTCAAGTATCGGATTCCGACTGCCCCTGTAATTCTTTTTAAAGGAGAATTACACCAACCCCAAAATGTTTTTCTTTAAGCCTATAATAGCATTGCAGCCCATTATTGTCCACAAGATTCACCGCAGTCAACATGAAATGTATCCGGATATGAGGTGACATAGCCCTCCAATATCAATCAGGGGGTACGCTTTTATAGCAAAGTTAGCAGCTAAAGGTTAAAATTAGAATTGCTGAACAAAAATACCGCAGCTTGACTTTTGTGTCCTGGTCTTTTAAATAGGAGTTCATTGCCTATTCAGGAAAAATCTCTGACAGACACGGCGCGGGCAAGCGGAAACCATGACCTGGTGGACAGAAAAAACGATTTTGTGGACGCTGTGAGTATTTGCTCATCTGCTCATCTGTGTAATGTGCGGATTGAAGCGTATCAGCCCGGAGGAAAACATCAGTGAAAATCATCATTATTGGAGCAGGCGAAGTGGGTTTCCACATTGCCCAGAAACTCTCTGAGGAAAACCAGGATGTAGTCCTCATTGACAGGGACCCACAGAAAATAAAGGCTGTGACGGAAAATCTGGATGCACAGACCTTGTTAGGCTCCGGCACAAGTCCTCAGTTGCTCAGGGATTCAGGCATCCAGGAAGCCGACATGCTGGTAGCCGCCACGGACAGCGATGAAGTAAATCTGATCGCCTGTCTTCTGGGTCAGAACCTTAACCAGTATATACTCAAGGTGGCCCGGGTCAGAAATAAAGAATATTTGGAAGAAAGGGAACTCTTTGGTCATGACCTCCTCGGTATTGACCGCATTATTAATCCGCAATCAGAGATGGTGGATTCCATCCTGCGTCTAATGGATGTCCCGGGCGCCTCAGAGGTCATTGACTTTGTTGAAGGGCGTGTCAAACTCATTGGTTTCACGGTAGAGAAGGATTCTCCATTTATCGGCCGGCAGTTGCAATCCTTCAAAGAGACCGAGGGAAAACTGCTCGTGGGAGCCATTGTCCGCGGTGAACAGATGCTGATTCCACATGGAAAAGATACCATACAGGCCGATGACCTGGTCTACATAGTGCTCAAAACCGATGAATTGAGTTGGGCCTTAGAACTGTTTAACATGAAGGCGGAAACCTTGCGAAGGGTCATCATCGTTGGCGCAGGACAAACAGGCACGGCCCTGGCCACTGCCCTGGATCGAACCAGAATCAATACAAAGATTATCGACAAGGATATCGACATATGCTCTAACCTGGCAAAAACCCTCGAAAGAGTAACAGTAATCAACGGGAATGGCACGGACAAGAGCTTGCTCTTGGAAGAGAATATCCAAGACGTTGATTTTATGGTTGTGATCACCGGGGATGAGGAAAGCAATGTTCTTATTTCGCTTCTTGCGCAGGGACTTGGAGCAAAAAGGACCATTACACGCGTGAGCAATTTGAGTTACATTCCGTTCGTGTCAGATATCGGCATCAACACAGTTGTCAGCCCGAGGCTATCAGCGGTTCGGGCCATTCTTCAATATATCAGACGCGGCAAGATAATTTCCGTGTCCCCGCTCAAGGGAGAATATGCAGAGGTCATAGAAGCAGAGGCGCTTGAAACCTCGGCTATTGTAAACACCCCGTTTTCCAAAGTAAAATTCCCAAAAGGGGCAATCGTAGGAGCCATCGTGAGAGGTGAAGAGGTTATTATTCCCCGCGGCGATAGTGTCGTAAAGCCCAAAGACCAGCTCATCATCTTTTCCCTTAAACAGGATCTCCCCAAACTTGAAAAGCTGCTCACGGTCAAACTGGAATATTTCTAATGCATTTGCGGGTCGTCACGCGGTTTATCGCAATACTGATCTTTTTCCTGGGCATCTCAATGGGGGCGCCCCTATTGGTCTCCCTCGTTTATGATGACGGCAGTACACGGGCATTGCTTCTTGCCATGCTCATCACAACATGCTTCGGCTTTATCCTGTTTCTTTCCACAAAAAATAATGAAAACACCCATCTGAGTCACCGTGACGGGATTGCTATTGTCACCCTCGGATGGGTTCTGGCCGGCTTATTTGGGACACTTCCTTATCTTTTCTCAGGGGCCATACCTAATTTCACCAACGCCTATTTTGAATCAATATCAGGGTTTACAACCACGGGAGCCAGCATAATAGACAACATCGAGGCCCTACCAAAGGGGATTCTCCTGTGGAAAAGCCAGACACAGTGGCTCGGTGGAATGGGGATCATAGTTCTTTCCATCGCCATACTACCATATCTCGGAATTGGTGGCATGCAACTCTACCGGGCGGAAATTCCCAGTCCTGTGGTAGACAGGCTGAAGCCAAGGATATCGGAGACGGCAAAGACCCTTTGGAAGGTTTACGTACTGATCACTTTCGCAGAGATAGTCCTGCTTTTCGCAGGTAATATGTCTGTTTTCGATGCAGTCTGTCACTCGTTTTGCACCATGCCAACAGGGGGTTTTTCAACAAAGAACGGCAGCATCGCGCACTTCAACAGCCAGTATTTTGACTGGATATTTATTGTTTTCATGCTCCTTGCCGGCATCAATTTTTCGCTTCACTACAAACTCATCAAGGGCGATTTCAAGATCTTCGGCAAAGACTCCGAATGCCGGGTGTTCCTTGTCCTTGTAGGAGTATTCACGCTTATTGTCACAGTCGACATTCATGGATCTTTATACGATTCTGTTCTGAGTGCATTTCGCCACGCCGCATTTCAGGTATCCTCTATCATCACCACAACAGGTTTTGTCACTGCAGACTTTGATAAATGGCCTGCCTTATCAAAACTGATCCTGCTGATCTGCATGTTCCTCGGTGCAATGGCAGGATCAACCGGAGGCGGGATAAAGACCATGCGAATCATGTTATTGATAAGGCACGCCTATCGCGAAATCTTTCGTATTATCCATCCCCATGCGGTCACCACAGTCAAACTGGGAGGCAAGGCTTTGCCCGGTTATATCATCAGCAGTATCTGGGGATTTTTTATCCTGTATATAGGGCTTTTCATAATCGCCACTCTGATTATGGCATCCCTGGGGCTTGACATGATCTCTTCCATTGCCTCTGTTGCCGCATCCATCGGCAATATTGGCCCTGGCCTTGCCATGGTTGGACCAACGAACAACTACTTCACCATCCCGGTGCTGGGGAAATGGGTCCTTGTTCTGTGTATGCTCCTTGGTCGTCTGGAGATCTACACAGTAATTGTCCTGCTCACGCCTGAATACTGGAGGAAATAGATCCGACACACCTGAGTTACCAGCATCAATGTCCGAGTTTTATCATCCTGGACAGCGCCTTGTGAATATCATCTAAGATCACATATCCGCAGGGTACCAGCAGCAGGGTAATGCCCGTTGCGAAAAGCACGCCAAAACCAAGGCTCACCGCCATAGGGATAAGGAATTGGGCCTGGAGGCTGCGCTCCAGGAGCATGGGCGTAAGGCCTGCAAAGGTGGTGAGAGACGTGAGAATTATAGCCCTGAAGCGGAGTGCCCCTGCCTGGGTCACGGCATCATGACTTTCCTTGCCCTCGTTGCGTATCCTGTTTGTGGCGTGGATAAGGACAAGGGAATCATTGACCACGACGCCGGCCAGGCCGACCATGCCGAATACACTTATTATGGTAATGTTGAGTCCCATGATCAGATGACCCGCTAAGGCGCCCACCATGCCAAAAGGTATGGCTCCCATGACGATAAATGGCTGGGTGAATGACCTGAACGGAATGGCCAGTAAAGCGTAAATACAGAAAAGAGCGATAGCAAAACCCATTATTACATCGTCCAAAGACTCCTTTTGTTCTTTACCCTCTCCTTCTATAGTGTACCTCAAACCATGATGCCGATTCTTGAAATCCGGCAGATAATTTTTTTCCAGGAACTGCCTCACCTCATTGGCATTTGTAACATTTTCATCCACATCGGCCATCACCTTGATTACCCTGCGTCTCTGTGCCCTCTGTATCGAGGCATAGCCTTCCTTCATATTGACCTCAGCCACCTGACTGAAAGGTACTTCTGTGCCATCCGGGGTTCGAATTCTCATTTCTTCTACATATGCCAGGGATTTCCGCTCAGATTCAGGATAACGAACCAGAACTTTGACTTCGTCCTTGTCTCGTTGTAAACGCAGGGCCTCTGCTCCATAGAATGCATGCCGCACCTGCCGGGCCAGGTCATTCAATGTCAGGCCCAGGCTCCGGGCACCGGGTTTGAGTTTCAACTGCATCTCCTTCTTGCCCGGCAGAAAACTGTCACTTACATCAAACACCCCGGGATATGCGGTCAGTTCGGCCTTAAGTTCATCTGCCGCAACAACCAGTTCGTCATGATCGTCTAATGACAGGTGAACCTCTATTGCATTGCCGGCGCTGTGCAATTCGCTCTTGTAGGTAATGGACTCGGCGTCAGGTATTCTTCCTGCATTCTCACGCCACAAATTGTTAAGCATGGCAGCGCTTACATTCCTCTGCTCTCCTTCGAGGAGTTGAACCCAGATCTGGGCCAGATGGGCGCCCCTGTCCATTTCACCTCCACGGCTGCCGAACTGGACACCAATCAAGGCCATGCTGTGTTCAAAAAGAGATGGCACGTCACTGGGACGTCTTTGATCTGCCTCGGCCAGGGCCTCCCTGACTGTCTTTTCCAGATGCCCGACGACCTCCTGTGTTCGTTTTAGAGGCGTACCGGTCGGCATGGTGATATAACACGTCAGCACGTCCCCTTCGACCTTTGGGAAAAAAGTGAATTTGATCCACCCTCCTTGCCATAGCCCGACAGACAAAAGCAGTACTGCTATGCCCAGAGCTACGGTGGCATAACGCCACCTTATGCAAAAGTCCACACTCCAGGCATATGGCTTTTTGATAACCCACTTTAACAGGCGGGACATTATTTTTTCTTTTCTAACCGTCACTTTATGACCTGATACCGCATGTTTCCTGCCTGCAAGATGGGAAGGCAGGATAAACAAGGATTCAATCAAAGAACCTGCCAGCACCAGGATCACCACGATAGGAAGGTTGCGCATTATTTTGCCCATAAATCCCCCTCCAAGCAAGAGAGGCCAAAATGCCACCATCGTTGTCAGCACTGAAAAAATTACCGGCCGGCCAACTTCAACCGCACCCTCAATTGCGCCCTCAAGGCGTGACAATCCTTCCTGTTGTTTCCGATAAATATTCTCTCCCACTATAATAGCGTCGTCCACTACGATACCGAGGACCATAATAAAGCCAAAAAGGGAAATCATGTTGATGGATATATCAAACTGCGGAAGGAGCATAACTCCTGCCATAAAAGAGACCGGAATCCCGAGGGTAACCCAGAATGCCAGGCGTATATCTAAGAAAAGTCCCAACAAGACACTTACCAGTATCAGACCTATGGCAAGGTTCCTCAACAAGAGCTCAATACGGCTTTTTAATATCTTGGACATGTCCGCAAAAAAAGCGATTTCCACCCCCACAGGCAGTGCGGGCCTGATTTTGTCTATATGGTTCCTGACGGTATTTGCTACAGCCAAGGCATTTTGATGCGCAACCCTGTAAACCTGAATCATGGCTGCCGGTTTTCCCTGAAAACGTGATATCAGATCCACGTCCTCAAACTCATCCTTCAGGTCTGCGATTTGTCCCAGCGTGACTTTGCTTCCGTCTGTCCGGGTAATTACGGGTATATCTCCATAATCCGACGCAAAATAGCGACGTCCCTTGGTCCGTATAAGAATCTCACCACTGGCTGTCTTCACATTCCCGGCAGGAAGATCCAGGCTTCCTTTTCTCACCGCATCAGCGACCCTGGATAGAGTCAGTCCATATCGGCGGAGGGTGGTTTCCGAGATTTCTATGTGAATCTCACCCTCCCTCACTCCCATCAGCTCGGCCAGCGTAACGCCGGGCAGGTTCGTGATATCGTCCTTGATCTGTTCGGCTAAATGCTTGATGGTGGACTCAGAGGTATCGCCATAAACAGCGATGTTGATCACCTGGATGCGGCGGGTCACCTCCCGCACAACAGGCCTTTCAGCTTCATCAGGGAATGTGGTTATCCGATCGACCTCAGCCTTGACTTCATCTAAGAGCTTTTTTAAGTCCCAGTCTTTTATGACCTCTATGGTCACTATGCCAACATTCTCCCGGGCAACGGAATCAATCCGCTCGATACCTGCCAGGCCTGCGACTTTTTCTTCAATCCGGCGAATGATGGCCTCTTCGACCTCCGCAGGTGAAGCGCCGCGATACTCTGTCGTGATGCTGATAGTGTCTAAGGAAGTCTCCGGGAAGATCTCAAGTTTGATGGACATACATGTGATGAGACCGGCAGCGAGCAAAAACATCATCAAGAGATTTGCCGCTACGTGATTTTCAACAAACCAGGCTACCAGCTTTTTCATGATCAGTTCACCTCGCCTGGCGTTGCAGACCTGACATTCATCCCGTCTGTGACCGCTTTTATGGGAGAAACAACTACTGCTTCCCCGTCACTCAGCCCGGAACTGACGATAACCCTGTCACCGGAAAATCTGGCTATTTCCACCTTACGAAAACAGAGTCTGCCGTCCTTGTCCACTACCCAGACTATGTCTTGCCGGTGCAGGGCTGACCTTGGTATCATGGTAGCCTCCGGGATTGTCCTGCCCTCGATATCAACAGAAACGAACAAGCCCACACCAAGAGGCGGCCTTTTGGCATAGGGTCTTTCCACACGAACCACTACATTAATCATCCTGGTTCGCTCATCCAGCTTTCCTTCGGCCCTGACTACCTTACCCTGCCATGACATGTCTCTGCCGGCTATGCTTGCCCTGACCGTGGCTTTAGAGCCACGTCCATGGCCTGGCGTAAATCCGGGCACATGAAACCAGAACAGGTCTGCATCCTCGAGAGGGATCACAACCTCAGCCGCATTAGTCGAATAGAGGCTTGCCAGCACCTGACCAGGGGACACGTATTGTCCAACATCCACGCTTTCTTGACTGACGCGACCATCAAATGGAGCGCTAAGCTCAGTTCGTTCCAAGTGCAAAAGTGCCTTTCTAAACTCTGCCCGTGCTGCCGCAAGGCCAGCCTGAGCTGCCGCCAACTGAGGCTCTTTGCCTACCATGGGCGGCGGTTCCGTGTCTGCCTTAGGACCACCAGCATGCAGGAGCCACCACTCCTCACGGGCCGCAGCGGTCGACTCAAAGGCCAGCTTCAATTTACTATCCGAATCTTTCACTTTGGCCCTGGCCAATGTAACCGCGAGTTCATAGTCCTCCGGATCTATGCGGAGCAGAAGTTCGCCTTCCTTGAATGTGCCCCCGTTGACAAGCGAAGGAGAGACATAGATCAACTTTCCGCTCACTTGAGGCACAAGATTGATTTCCTGCAGAGGCCTGACAGTGCCTTCACCAAGGATATGTATGCATTCCGGAGCGGTTTTGACCACTATGGTCCTGACCACGGGTATTGGGACCGATGGTCTGTGTTTTTCGAGTTGAGGCTTGCTTGCAATTAATCTGCTCATCCCGAAAGCGCCCAAGGCCAATAAAACTACTGCAATTGTGAAATGGAATATACGCTTTTTTTTCTTAGTCATTGTCTGTACTCGTCAGTCTTGGATTTCCGTGAACGTTCACGGGATAAACCCACTGTGCCATGAATTTGCTTTTTTAACCCAAAGTCGCAACCAAAGTTCGGGCTTGACGTATCAACTGTTGAGATTTGCATTGAACTTCGAACCTTTGAACATTTGAACCCTGAATCTTTGAACCAGTAAACGCTTACCGTCTTTCTTGCTTCATCGGCAGTATCGGTATGGTATTCAGGATAGGACTGTCCATATCAGGTTCAACCGGGGCAGGTTTGCCCCATCCCCCTCCCAGAGCACGGTGCAAAGCGACCCTGTTGCTCAAGATGGCCAGGTCAACAAAGACCAGATCCTCCGCTGCTCTTGACCGGGTTTCCTGTGCTTCAAGGACAGTAAGATAGTCAACCAGGCCTCGCGCATAACGTGTCTGAGCCGCTCTCTGGGTTGCCTTGGCCTCTATAAGGAATTGTTGCGTTGCATCCCGCCTTTCCAACTGCTCCTTGCGTGTCAGGAGGGCCCTTTCCACTTCCGAAAATGCTGTCAGGAGGGTCTTGGCATATTCGGCAATTCCCTGCTGATACCGTGCCTCTGCAGCTCTTTGACCTGCCTTTAATCTCCCTGCATCAAACAAGGGTTGCACAAGTCCCAGGGCCAGGTTCCATAATTTGCTCTGGGGCTGTACCAGTTGATTCAGTTCATCGCTGGAGTAGCCAAAACTCCCTGTCAATGTTATGGCCGGAAAACGGCTGGCCTTGGCCACGCCTACCCTCGCATTGAGCGCCCTTAGTTTCGCCTCGGCTGCTTTTATGTCCGGGCGACGTAACAGGAGCTGGGATGGTATACCGGGCGGCACTGGAGCCTGGCGATGAAAATACTCATCCGAATGACGTCGCTGTGCTCGGGTCTTGGGGTAACGACCCAGCATTACCGCCAGTTTCTGCTGCGTGATACCGAGTTCCTGAAAAAGGGCCGGCAGATAAGCCTCAGCCTTTGCAAGTGTCCGGCGTGCCTGCCTTAAATCCAGAATGGATGTCAGGCCTCGTTCATATCGGTTTTCAACCAGCGCAAGGCTTCTACGATAGTTCTGTATGCTCTCCTCAATAATGCAGATCCTGCGCTCTATGGCCTCTATCTGTAGGTATAGCGTGATCGTTTCTGCTATAACACTCTGGGCAATTGTGCGACGATTTTCTTCGGCCTGCATTAAATCGGCCTGGGCTGCTTCTTCTGCCCTTGCCAGCCGGCCCCAGAGATCCAGCTCGAATGACGCGGGTAACGAAAGGCTGTAGCTGCTTGTTGTTCCCCCAATGCTATAGCCGGGTATAGAGACTGTCTCGGGCTGGTGCTGTCGCTGGCCCTGTGCCTGAAAACCCAGACCCGGGAAACGATCAGCCCTGGTCTGGATAAACCGCGCCCGGAGTTCCAGAATTACGGCCGTGGCTCTCTTGATATCCAGATTGCTCTTCAGTGCTTCTTCCACAAGCCGGTCAAGTTCAGGGTCCCCAAAATCATACCACCACCGCTCTTCAGGTTGCGGGGCAGGCACCTCTGTGAGAGTGGGCGTATACTCATAGGACGAAGGCATTTTTATCCCTGTTTCCGGTTTCTCAAAGTCCGGCCCCATCTTAATGCATGCGCCTGACAAGAGAAAAAGACTTATGGTCGCGGATAATAAGAGAAAAAGACGCTTCATAATGAACATTCCTAACCCAGACGAGCCGGAAGAGCTAAAAGCTGAAAGCTCAAAGCAAAAAACAGAGCATCGCCATAAGTTTTAAAGAGTTGAATTTCCTAAAAAAGCCGCAAAGCCTTTATACAAAAGGTTTTACGGACATGACAAAAAATTCTTTTGCCATTTTTGCAAGAACTTTACAACTAAGGCACTATTTACTTGTTCCCAGGCCTTCAAGGGAGAACTTTATGATGTGGTCAACCAGTCTGGCCTTAAAGTCTGTGTCGTATTCCCGGCCAGTGATACGTGTGATTGCGGCCCTGGCAAAGTTGAAATGAAGCACCATAGCAAATATACTCAGGATGTTGAGCATAAGTTGCTCTTCTCCCTGGTCATCCGGCATGGCTGAGCGTAACATTCCGGTTAATTCCTTGAAAAACGGCCGCATGACCTCTGTGACCACATGGTCAAAGGCCGTCGTTGGATTGGCAATTTCCTTTACTATAAGCCGGAAGTGGCGCTGACGTTCTTCGTCGGATAGAGGGCCTTCTAAAAACGCACGCGCCAGGGCCTGCACTATCGCCGCAGGAGAACATGAATTTTGGGAGGGCAAAGAATTGGTGAAAAACTCATGGATGCGCCTCACCCTGGGCAGCCAGCGGCTACGAAAGACCTCAATATAGAGGTTTTGCTTATTGCCGAAGTGGTAGTTTATTGACGCGAGGTTGCATCCGGCAGCAGCGGTAATTTCTCTTACGGTTACAACGTCGAAGCCTTTCTGTGCAAACAGGGCTTCAGCTTCATCAAGTAACCGTTCTTTTGTCATGTCCATTTTGTCTTTTTTGCCCATTCGTTATCTCCACTTCCGACAGGCATGGCAGTGAATGGTTATTGAAGCTTGTGAATTTAATACAAACGTTTGTATCAAACAATTGTTTCAATGTCAAGCACCTATTGCATGAAAAATGTCAAAGGAAAAAAATTAGTGTTGGTGCCTTGTGAGAGCCACATCGTTAATGAGGCAGGAGTGCAGTCCGGCTCTTTTTTTCGCAGACAGGATACACAGGATATGAACGATGCGAGGGCGTCAAGGGACATCAAAGGGTTATGTGAAAAACGCAGTTTGATATCAGCGTCCCTTATTCCACATATCTGATGCAGTCCGGTATGGCCTGGACGATCATTTCCCTCACCCTGATTATGGAAAGCACTAAGAAGATGAGGCCTGAGATAAATACGGTCCCCAGGGCCGTCTGCCAGGGAACCCCCATGCCCATGACTACCTGGAAGGTAAAGAAGGCAGTGACCCCCATGCCCGGTGCAAGTGCAAAGTGCAGATTGGCCACAAGCCCCATCAGGATGCCGGAGAAGGCTGAAACAAGAATGGTGGCGGTAAGGGCACCCGAAAAGGGGAGGATGCCTTCTCCTGTAGATAGAATGCTGGGGCAGACGATAATAACATAGCTCATGGTGAGAAATGTGGTAAACCCGGCAATGAGTTCTGTCCTGATGTCAGTATTGTTCTTTTTTAATTTAAATAACTTTTCGATGAAAACTGACATTTTGGCTTCGCTCAGATTTTCCTCAATTCTTCCATCTTGACCTCCAGAGGTTCCACCTCTTTCTCACGGCCAGACTTTCTAAGCCTTTCCTTCAGTTTTTCGATCTCTTTCTGGAGCCTGGGCAATAGTTCTTTTTGTATTTTTTCGCGAAACGCGCTCCCCGCTTTTTTCATTTTTTCTTTTAGCTGATTCAGGTAATTCTCAAGTTTCTTGATTTCTCTACTTTCAGGTATTTGTTTGACTTCATCGGTCAATTCATCGATTTTGCTGCTCAATTCCGACATGGCTTTGCCAAAGTCCTCTTCCATCAAACTCAAAAGGAGCGAAAACCGTGTAGCGCCCTCAATAATGGCCCCCTTTTGCAGAGGCACACCACCATCTGCCACCTTTATCATTTCAATGGCCTTACGCCCCTTTTCCGAAGGATCATTGATAATAAAAAACCGGGAGTGCTCAGTTACCGCCTTTGTGAAACCATTATCGATCTTTACATCAGCGATGTAGTCACCCCCCTCGGAGTAAGAGATGTCGGCTACCTTACCTATGTGATTCTTCTCAAAGATAATCCGGTCATTCGTCTTCAAACCTTCTGTCTGCGCAAACCTGATCTTCAAGTTGAGGTCTTTACTGTAACAGCCCAAAATAACAAATGAAATTATCAGCAAAGGAAATATCTTTTTAAACATGTTTGTACCTCCGCGATTTAGAGATGAAACATTCATTGGTTTGGGGGTTCCGGATTTAGCGATAGCTCACTCAGATTCAACAATGGAACCGGCGTCGCTCTGCCTCAAATCGGAAAGGATCTCCATTATCTCATCTAAGTAGTCCTCTGGCGCGCTGACATATCCCCACCCCTTCTGCGTCTGAAACAGACCGTCAAAGGCCGTATCATAGTAAGATCGCATCAGGTGGGGGATATCACGCTCTCTGAGAATCGATTCCAACAACTGGGCCTCAAAATGGTTATCTAAGGTGGCTGCCTTCTTATAGTTTTCCATCATTTTAACCGGGGCTCCAATCCCCCTAACCCGGATAAACCGGAAAAGTGCCTAAAATGAGCTAAAGTGCCTAAAATGCCTAAGGTTATGGTAACTACCAGTGCATATATCGTTTGAAGTGTCAGATGTGGGGGATCCCGCATTACGCGGGACTGAAATCAAACAACCTGAAAAAGTTGAATAACCATTTATTCTTCGGAAACCCTTTCTACCTCTCAGGAGAGACAATGACCATGATGCCACCTCAAGGGTCGGATGAACCATATTTAATAGCTGACCCCAATTCTCGCATTGAATATTAATGGTGCACTTCATCAAGAACTTCTTTCAGAATATCATTGATATCATTTATATTTTCAATTACTTCTTGGAGAGCTTTCCCTTGAACGCAAATATTTCTTATAACAAGAAGAAGTGGTGGCATCTGACGAAGATCTCTCACCACCTCCCAACTCATAGCCTCATCAATATGAAATATTGCACGGTCTGAGCCCTTAAAACCAAATGATTCTACAACAGACTCACGGAGATAGGCCCATGCTCCTTGCAGATCGGATAGGATTGTTTTTTCATATCCTGGTTTTTCTTCATAAAATGTCATGTTTTTTGCTTTTTCGTTTTCATATCGCCGAACATCTAAAATGAGCCGATACAAAAGCCGAAATATTTCCTCCATGCCTTAATCTAACTACACCGGTCTTCCAAAATAGGCCTTTACTTCCTCAATAGATACCTTCTTCAGGTTTGCAAGAAACCTGGATTTGGCGTTCATGATCCGCTCAATGGATTGATGGAGTCTTCTGAATGTAATTTGGCCTTTGAGCACCTTTTCTCTCAAGGCATCGATGGATTCAATGACGTTGTTTTGATCTTCGCATATCAAAAGAATATCTGCTCCGGCTTCAAAGGCCATGGTAGCTCCTTTTGCAACTCCCCAGTTTTTCTTGATGGCCCCCATTTCCATGTCATCCGTTATAATCAGGCCCTGAAAATTAAGTCTTTCTCTTAAAAGCTTTGTAAGGATATCATGTGACAGGGTTGAGGGGTTCACCGGATCTAAACTCGGGTATATGGCGTGTGATGTCATTACACCGGATACACGCTCGCGTATCGCAGCATCGAATGGTGGAAGATTGATTTCTTCCATTTCTTTGACGTCCAACTTGATTGTCGGGAGTTGATGGTGGGGGTCAACGGATGTCCTGCCAAGCCCTGGAAAGTGCTTTGCAACTGCCATGATTCCATTTTGTTGAAGTACCTTCACGATGATTCGTCCAAGCTGAGCCACCTTTTCCGGATCATCGCCAAAGGTGCGACCGGTCAGATGTTTTTCAGGTTGGCCTCTTCGAATGTCCACGACCGGTGCGAGGTCCATGTTCAGTCCCACCAGGGTCATTTCTCGAGCTGTTACACGTGCGAATTCCATTGCCTTGTCCTGGGGACTGGAATCCTCGCCAATGGCCGCATTCCCCGGGAAAAGAGTGAACGGCTCTCTAAGCCTGGCCACGCGCCCGCCTTCCTGGTCTATTGCCAGAAAGAGCGGGATACCATGATATTTCATTGCCCTGTTTTGCAGGTCAATGCAAAGCCTGGTGAGTTGCAACGGGTCTTCAATATTTCTGCTGAACAAGATCACACCTCCGGGACAATAGTCCCGGATAAGTGCTTCCGTACCAGAATCCAATTGAGTACCCGGGATCCCGACCATGAAAAGTCTACCGATCTTGGTGTTAAGTTCTGAGAGATCAAGTGTGGAATGCATGTTTGAGTCCTTGTGTCCGTAAATATCCCGTTGACATCATCTTATATCCTGTATAATCAGTAGGAAGTAATTGCAATAAAAAAAAGAGAGACACAGGCACAGAGGCACATAGACACAAAGGGGCAAAGCAAAAGTAAAAACATACAGGGGCCTTTTCCTACGCATTGTAACAGGTTCGCAATCTGAATTGCAGACCAGGAAAGGCCGGGCGTCAGGAGACAGAGGATAGAGATCGGAGATCGCCAGAAAATCAGAAAGACCAGATACGCAAATAGACCCTTAAGTTTTGTGTCTTTTTCCCTAAAAGCCTTTAGCCTGTCCACCTGAATAGTCACAAAAAGGAATTCAATGAAAGCAATGATCCTTGCTGCAGGCCTCGGCACAAGGTTACGACCTCTAACTCTGAAGATACCCAAGGCCCTGATTCCAGTGGCCAACAGGCCACTCATTGACAGGAATATTGAGTATCTTAAGTCCTACGGTATTACCGAGATTGTGACGAACGCACATCATCACTGCGAACAGATCATCAGGCATATAGACAACGGCAGAGGGTTTGGAATAAAAACTGAGGTCAGCGTGGAGCCGGAGATCCTTGGCACAGGAGGCGGTATCAAAAAGACCCAGGATTTTTGGGGACCCGGCCAGTTTCTCGTTGTTAACGGTGATATAGTGACGGATATTAACCTCAATAAGGCATTGGATACACACAAGAAAGCCGGGAATCTTGCAACCCTCGTTCTCCATGATTGCAGGCCTTTTAACAAGATTAGAATTGATCGCCATTTCAACATCATGGAGATTCCGTTTGAAAGGCGCGTTGAAGGAGCTGACAGACTTGCATTTACCGGAATACATATTATTGATCCCGAGTTTTTGACATTTCTCCCGGACGGTTTTTCAGATATTATTGATTGTTACCGTAAATTGATCCTAAAAGGCAGGGCTGTTGGAGCCTATGTTGCGACGGGCCATTACTGGAGGGATATAGGTACAGTTGAGAGCTATGTCATCGCAAATAAGGAGGCCATAAAAGAAAATCGTTTTCTAACAGGCCATGGATGTCAGATTCATGATACAGTTATTTTGAAGGATTGGGCTGTCATTGGCAATGAATCACGTCTCGAACAAGGAGCGGAAATCAAAAGCTCGGTCCTCTGGGAAAACGTGACGATCAGGAAGGGAGTAAGAATTGTCGATAGTGTGGTCACCTCATCAAGAATTGTGTCGCACGATATGATTAACCAGGTCTATTGACGGAGATCGTTAAATAGTCAAATAGTTGAGTCGTTGAGTTGGATAATAGGTAACTGTGAACTCAACAATTTGAGTAGTTACCAAATAATAATAGGTAGTTAACCACTTAACAAATTAACTGCTCAACTACTCGACCACTTAACGAGGTTTGATGATGGATAGAATGGAAGCCGATCTTAAAAAATCTATCTTGGATTTCTTAAGAAACACAGGCGTCAATCCCCGCGATGTTGTTTTCCACAGGCTTCAGCCGGATGGTTCAATACGCCTCTTCTGGCGGATTACTTCATCTGAACCGCGATCGTCTTTCATTGTTATGATCAATCCTCCTTCGAATGAAGTCGCAAGACGCGAAAATTTCGCCTATGTTATGATAGGCAAGCATCTTCACCAAAAAGGCATCCCGGTCCCGAAGATTTACATGTACAATCTTGAACTCGGTTGGGTTTTCATGGAGGATATGGGGCAAAAAAGCCTTCAGGATGTGGCCTCCTCTAATGAGGACTTCATGCAGGTCTATGAGAAGGTGTTGGAGCATCTTCTCGTTATGCAGATAGAAGGTGCGAAAGATTTTGATCCGGCATGGTGTTGCCAGACTGAAAAGTATGACCGTGTGGTCATGCGTCAGTATGAGGCAAACTACTTCAGGGATGCCTTCTTGTGCCTTTATCTTGGCCTGAAAAAGGAATGGCCGGAACTTGAAGGATCTTTCAATCATCTATCTGAAACTGGTTCGGGTGCAGACAGCAACTTCTTTCTCCACCGCGATTTTCAGTCAAGGAATATAATGGTTTCCAAAAGCAGCATCGGATTCATAGACTGGCAGGGAGGGCGTCTCGGCCCCCTCGGTTATGACCTGGCCTCCCTAATCATTGATCCTTATCCCGGACTATCGTCCGATCAGAGGGACAAGGTGTATGAGACTTACTCCATCCTGATCAAAGAACATAATGCCGGATCAGCCGAGTCTTTCGAGAGGTATTTTCCTTACCTCGCTATACAGAGAAACCTCCAAATCCTTGGGGCATTCTCGTTTCTAACGAAGATAAGGAACAAACCAAAGTTTGAGGCCTATATTCCGGCGGCATTAAAAAGCCTTGATAATTTGCTCTACCATGCAAGTGACCAAAGACTTTCTCCTCTCAGGGATCTTGTTAGAGATCTTCAGCCTGAACAAAAAAATGTCGACACGTCTAATTAAGGGAGATAGGATAAGGCCGGAGGTCAGAAGTCGGGAGTCGGAGGTCGGAGGTTGAAGATCTGAAGTAAGGAGGAGTATATGAAAGACTGTATTTTTTGCAAGATCGTCAAAGGGGAAGTGCCCAGCTTTAAGGTCTATGAGGATGATAAGGTCTTCGCGTTTGAGGACATTAACCCAATTTCTCAGGGGCATACCCTTTTAATTCCAAAAAGACATGCGCAGGATCTCTGGGAAATCCCGGATCAAGATCTCGCAGCAGTGCACATTGCCGCCAAAAAAATTATTCAAGCCATAAAAGATGTCCTGAACCCAACTGGCGTGGCCTGCCTCCAGCTAAACGGTCGCGGCGCGAACCAGATTGTTATGCATTATCATCTTCACCTGATCCCGCGCATTGGCAAAGGACCGGAGCTGCCCGTGACCAACTGGGAAATAAAACAGGGAGATATGGAAGAAATAAAACAGGTGGCAGAAAAGATCGCCGCAGCGGTCTCTGTTTAGATTTTGGATTTTGGATTTTAGATTTTGGATTAATGGAATCAATCCTAACTCCAGACATCGTTATTCGTTAATTTGTATATTCGATAATTGGTAGAAATGATAAGCAAAGCCTGCGTTGTCTTTTTTGAAAGGGTTGTATGTTGAAAACAAAAACCAAAAAGATCCTCGATGATGCCGGTCAATCACCTGTCACCGCTGTCACGGCAGCTCTGGTGCAGGAACTTTATCCTCTTTCCGGCAAGGATGCCTTAGATCTCATCTTAGAACAGGATAGCCCCCGAGAACTGGTCCGGCAGATGCCTGATGAAGATTTCTTTTGGCTGATAAAAAAACTGGGTGATAATGACAGCCTGTCTATTCTTGAATTGGCGTCCGAAGATCAGTGGCAATATCTCTTAGACCTCGAAATCTGGAAGAAAGACATCCCGGATCTGAAGGAGACATCCATTTGGCTTGGCAGGCTTCATAAGGCCGATCCGGAAAGACTTGTCAAGTGGCTGTTCAGCCGGGGGCAGAGTCTTGCTTATTACTATCTTTTCAAAAATATTCAGGTGGTAATAAAGAGCGAGGATGATGTTTATGATATTGAGGAAGGCTATTTTTCGTTTGATGGCGTCTATTATGTGGGTGTTCCCGACAGTGAGCACAGAGAATCAATCGAGAGCATTCTAAGGATAATGGCCGGTCACGACCTTGAGCGCTACCAGGCGCTTCTTATGGGCATGCCAGGTCTTATCCCTGCCGAGACTGAAGAGAAGATGTACCGACTGAGGAACGTACGCCTCGCTGAACATGGCTTTCTTCCATTTGAGGAAGCCTTATCTGTTTATGCTCATTTGAAACCTGAAGTCTTGAACCTTGACGAGCCATCAAGCACAATCAGTGTGACAGTAAGTGAGGAGGTTCGTGAATTAATATCTGTCTCGCCGTTATATTACGCCAAAGGCGATAACATGCTGACACGAATTTTTTCGGGGATTTCAGACACCATGTTCCTTGACAGGATGCGCCTTGAATTTGCCGGCCTTTGTAATCAGCTTCTTTCAGCAGATGGTCTTTCAGTATATGAGCTTGATTTGTTGATCAAGACATGCAAAAAGGCCTCGGGATATCTGAACCTGGCCCTTGAGAAGTTATGCGGGCAGGACATGTCTTTGGCTGAGAAGATTCTAAGGAACAATCCTCTAATCTCTGTTTTTAGAGTGGGTTTCAGCCAGGCCTTGGAACTAAAATGGGAATTTGATCGCTGGTTGAAGAAGAGCTGGTTTTCAGGTTGTGGTCTGGATCTCAGCTTCTGGGGCAATGAGTGGGGTAGTATCCTCAGGGGTCTTATGAAAAACAGACCGCAGTTTAGTCCCCACAAGGACGATGAATACAAGGATTTTGCGAGATCTTCTGAATTGAATCCCTGCCATGAAGTCATTAGCCGTCTCAGGGTCCTGGATAAATTGATAGGGCGGTTAACAGAACTTTATCCCCTGGAAAAAAGCATGAGTAATGATCCCAAGCTGACCTTCCTTCCAATACTTTTTAATCTGTGGGCCCGGAAACTGCTGAGATTGGAGATATGTTTTTCGAGTATCTCGCTTGAAGATGCCGGTAAGTTCTTTGGTCTGCTCAGGGCGGGGTCTGAAGGACTTCCTTACAGGATGCCGGGATTTGAAGAGACTTTTGTCGAGGATTTAATGTCATATGCCTCTGACTTTGAGACAGAGTCCGCAGCGACCCTGAAAACCACCCTGTCTTTGATCTGGAAAGAATTTACAGAGGAGTATGGACGGATTTCGATCCGCGATCTAAATGAAAAATTTTCAAGGTTCATTTGGATTATGCCGGAGAAAACCCTTGACTAACACTCATCACTCTGTTTTATATCTCCGCCAACTCTTTTAATCCACAGATTATCACGGTCAAATCAAAATCAACTATCATCGCCTGAGGCGGTGGCTTGAAAAGGAGTATGCGGATGGTGCGCTCATCCAAGTGCCTAAAGTTTAAAGCGCCTAAAATACCTAAAGTTAAAGGACATTAGGCCTTTTGGATGCCGATTGAGTTGGCCAAAACAAGCTTGTCTATTCAGGAGGCACAAAGGGGAAAAGGCACATAGGCACAAAGAAAAAGCGAAACCACCGTAATCTTATTCCTGGGCATTGCAACGGGTTCACGCTAAGAATTGCAGACCCGGAGAGATGATGAATTCATAAAAAGTTGTCAAACGGACGGCACTGAAAAAGCTTCAGATGCAAGGTACGCAAATGAGGTAGGGAATAGGAGAGGTCGAGAGGATGCTCAAAGCACTCGACACCTTGAATCCTCGAACCCTTTACATCCACTAATCGGGAGAAGAGCCTTAAATTATAACTGTTCAGTTGACTTTCCGGTTTAACCATAAAGATGTTGTCAGATGAAATATACGCCTGGCTGGCCCTTAATATGATTCCCGGCTTAGGAAACAAAGGCTTCAGGAAGCTTCTGGAGAAGTTTGGCTCTCCTGAGCATGTCTTTAAAGCAGGGGGCCGGGAATTGGCAAATGTGGAGGGAGTTAAAGAAGAATGCGCGCGAATGATTGTGAACAGGAAATTTGCCGGAGATCCTGAAAAAGAGTTAATCAAGGTGGAGAAATCAAAAGCTCGGATAATCACTTATCATAATTCATCTTATCCGGGTCTCTTAAAAGAAATTCATTCTCCACCCATGCTTTTATATGCCAAGGGGCAGGACATCCCGGCAGGTCAGACATTCGTTGCCATTGTGGGATCGAGAAATCCGACTGACTACGGAATTGAGGCCGCAGAAATAATTGCGGCCGGAGTGGCGAAGCGCCGAGTCGGGGTTGTCAGCGGTATGGCAAGGGGTATTGATTCCGCAGCTCATAGAGGATGCTTGAAGGCAGGAGGTTTTACAATTGCAGTCATAGGGACGGGCATCGATGTTGTTTATCCAAGTTCGAACAAAAGGCTTTTCTCTCAGATTATAGAAAGGGGTACTGTAATCACGGAATTCCCCATGGGGACGTCTCCTGAACCAAAGAATTTTCCGATACGCAATCGCATCATAAGCGGCCTGAGCAGAGGAGTGGCGGTTGTGGAAGCCACAAAGAAAAGCGGCTCACTGATTACCGCCTCATTCGCGTTAGACCAGGGCCGTGAGGTGTTTGCTATGCCCGGCAGTATTAATTCCTTTAAGAGTACCGGGACGCATTTTTTGATTAAGCAGGGTGCAAAGCTGATTGAAAATGCGGATGATATCCTTGAAGAATTTGGTATGAATTATACACGGTTACAAGGAAGTGATGTCTTGAAAGGCAATTCTGGTCCCCCTCCGGATATGAGCAAGTCTGAGACAAAACTCTACGAAATCATAGGAGATTACCCCATGCACATCGATCAGATTGTCAGGAAGGGGGCAATGGATGCAGGTGAAGTCTCAAGCATTCTGATGAAAATGGAATTAAAGGGAATCGTTAGACAGCTTGCCGGTAAGATGTTTGTCAGGTAGGCAGGATACATGGTGCCGCCGGGCGGGAGTGCCTGCTTGCAGTAAACCACAATTGGTTGCCACGTCTAACTTTAGGCATTTTAGGTACTTTAGCTCACTTTAGGCACTTCTTATTGATAGAAAAAACAAGGACGGCTAATAGAGAAATGGTTAAATCCAGAAAAAAATTCACTACTGTACCCGATACAACAGGTAAACAACTGGTTATTGTCGAATCGCCGGCCAAGTCGCAGACTATCAATAAATACCTTGGTCCGGACTATGTTGTTATGGCATCGGTAGGACATGTTCGTGACCTTCCGGATAAAAACCCAAAGGGCGTCAAGGACCCTGTGCCTGGAGTGGACCTGGACCATGATTTCAAGCCGACTTACCAGGTGATTAAGGGCAAAGGATCCACGGTTACGGAACTGAAGAGAGCTGCCAAAAAGGCCTCCGGCGTATGGCTGGCAACTGACCTTGACCGGGAGGGTGAAGCAATTGCCTGGCATCTGTCCGAGGCTCTCGGGCTCAAACCGGAAAACGCCAAACGCGTGGTATTTAATGCCATTACCAAAAGCGAGATCCAAAAGGCCTTTCAGCAGCCACGGCAGATCGATATGGATAAAGTCAATGCCCAGCAGGCGCGGCGAATACTTGACAGGATCGTTGGGTACCAGGCATCGCCCTTGTTGTGGAAAAAAGTAGCGAGAGGGCTGAGCGCTGGCCGCGTGCAGTCAGTGGCTGCCAGACTCGTAGTGGAGCGCGAACGTGAAATAGAGGCATTTGTGCCGGATGAGTTCTGGAAATTGACAGGTTACTTTACCGCCAACCTGCCGGACGTAGCTGACCTGAGAGAACAGTGGCGCAAGTGGCTAACTGAGACACCCAGGAAAAGAAGCAGCAGGGATTCAAGTGCCCGGTCTGCACGCGAAAAAAATAAGTGGTTGACAGAGCATAACAGCCTGTCAGCGGAATTAATCCAGATCAACGGCAAAAAATTCAAACCTAAGGACCTGAAAAGTGCATTGGGAGCCGCACAGAACGCGGGCTTCAAGCTTGACGAGCAAATTGAAAAGAAGAGCTCCATGGCAAACGGCGCAGTCCTGAATATTATCCAGTTGCGTGGTCACATGGCTGACGGGCCGAAATGGCGTGTCAAATCTATTCAGACCAAACGGACAAAGAGCAGGCCCCTTGCACCGTTTATCACAAGCACGCTTCAACAGACAGCAGCCAATCAACTCGGCTTTACTGCACAGACCACAATGCGTATTGCCCAGGCACTGTACGAAGGGCTACCGATCCATGGTATGGGCTCTGTTGGGCTTATCACATACATGCGAACGGACTCGACATATATTTCCGGTGAAGCAATAGGGACGGTCAGAAAATATATCAGTTCGCATTTCGGCGAGCAATACCTGCCACCGAAGGCAAACTTGTTTTCCTCGTCTAATAAATCAGCTCAGGAAGCCCACGAAGCGATCCGCCCTACGGATGTGAATCTCACCCCTGACAAGGTTCGCTCATCGTTAAGTGACGTGCAGTACAAGCTTTACAGGATGATATGGAATCGATTCGTGGGTTGCCAGATGACCGAGGCCCAGTGGGACGCAACGACCATTTTGATATCAGGTGTTGGTGACAAGGGAGAACTGATATTTCGCGCAACAGGTCGTGTGCTGGTCTTTGATGGATATTACAGGGTGCTCGGCATACCCAACGAATCTGATGAAGCGGTGCTGCCGTCAGTGGTCAAAGAGCAGTTGCTTGCGGCTCTTCAGATCGATCCCACACAGCATTATACCTTGCCGCCTCCGCGATATACTGAGGCCTCTCTCGTTAGAAAGCTGGAGTCTGAAGGTATCGGTCGTCCAAGCACATATGCACAGATTATCCAGGTCATTCAGAACCGCAAATACGTCCATAAAACTAAAAACAGGTTTTACGCTTCCGATCTGGGCAAGGTGGTTACGGACAAGCTGGTAGAGGCGTTCGCAGACATCCTTGAGATCGGTTACACACGGGATATGGAAGAGCAACTGGACGGCATTGAAGAAAAACACGCTGACTGGGTGGAGATGCTTAAAAAGTTCTATAGGCCTTTCAAGCAGAGTCTTGACGCGGCATACGAAGACATGGGGCACGCCAAAGCCGAAATAGAGCCCGCTCCTCATACATGTCCGAAATGTGGAGGCAACACGGTCTATCGCTTTGGACGTAATGGCCGGTTTTTGAGTTGCGCCGGATACCCTGACTGCAAATTCGCAGCACCTATCGACAGCCGCGGTAACCCGGTTGAGCCCGAGCAGACCGATGTCGCATGCCCGGAGTGCGGTTCGCCCATGTTGCTGAGAAAAGGACGTTTCGGACCTTTTCTCAGTTGCAGCAGGTACCCCGAATGTAACGGCATTGTAAACCTCGATAAAAAAGGCTTTGTCAGTATGCCAAAGGTACCGCCACTACTTACGGATATGCCATGCCCGAAGTGTGGAAAGGTTTTGAACTTGAGGCGTGGGGCAAAAGGGCCGTGGCTGAGTTGTTCGACATTTCCCAAATGTCGTGGGAGACAAAGCTGGGTGTCGCTGGAAAAGGAACAAAAAATCAAATGGGAAAAGAGCCTTGAAGAACATGAAAAGGCCCATCCACAGCCGGTTATTTGCAAACTTGATGGACAACCTGTAGGCGACAACTACAAACCCCGGGTCCGGAGTGTTAATGATTCTACAGCGGAAGAGCAAGCGCCCGATGGACAATCCCCTGTTGGGGTATAAAGCAAAAAGGGAATTCCACCTCTGCCTTAGCCTACAGCCCTGGCCCAGACCTGGTTTCCCTGTCCCATTGCGTGAAAACTCCGGACGCAGCATTTCAATGAGATTGTGCCGGGAATGCACATCAAATCGCACCAGGGCAGGCCCTGGCCCAGACCGATCACCAAAACTCTATACTCAAAAAGTCAGGTCTGGAATGATGCATAGGCTATATCAACATATACGAACGAGTCGCACCAGGGCGGGCCTATCCACCTGAGCAGTTACCGGCATCAGCCTTGAAATGAGGAAGATACAAAAAGATTGGTTTTTTCCCAGTCCCTATGCGTTTCCTGGAAAGATTTCAGAAAACATCGCCCTTTTTTGTCACGTAAATCATAGATGCTGTGTCTCAGGATGGTAATAGGTATTCCGCCTTTCAAATTTAACGTGATCTCGTAACGGCTGAAACCCGCGATGATTCCTCTAATTATCTCACCCTCAAGCAGAGTGAAAAACATGACTTGATTTTCCTTCATCAAAGGGAAGAGAGTCTTGTTCTTAACATGATGCCTTTTGCCGGGTGAAAGAATAGGTTCTAATCCCTGTGCCCTGACTTTTTGATCTGTTTTCAGGAGTGGGGCTACAACCTCGGCCTTCTCTTTGGGATAAAGAAATTTAATGTTGACCTTGGCCAGGATTTCGTCCTTTGCTTCTTCACTATCTATCTTCAGATTGAATTTCTGGTTTTCTGAAACCACGGCGGTGATAATACGATGGTCATGGATATGCAGTTGCCATGGCCGGCCGGAAGCGAGGGCCTGATCAAAGATAGATATATGATATGATCTTTTAAGATATTCCTCGAGTCCCGATAGATATCCCTTGTACATTGTTTTTTACTAAGCCTCTGAACGAAAACCTCGAAATGAAAACGAATACAACATCATCAATCATGAGGTTTTACTGAGTTGGGAGTGATTCCATTAATCCAAAATCTAAAATCCAAAATCGTGCCTGAACAGGGTTTTCGTTCAGGCACTACTTAGCCTATTCCGGCCACCTCCTCTGAAGAAATTGACTGTGCCTTGCCGTTTGTGAGCACATAGATTCGGGCTGCGTCATCGATTTCTTCGGCAGCATTGAAGGCCTCGCCAAGACTCTTTCCAACAGTCACAAGGCCATGATTCTGAAGCAGAACAGCGCGACATTTCTTCCTTGACAGTTCCCTGGTAACAGTCTCTGCAAGGAGCTTTGTACCGGAGGCAATAAAGGGTACCATGGGGAGTGGATAAGCATGGTACACGAATCCGGGAGTGAGGGGTGGCAGCGAGTTAGGTGAAGAATATAGCATGGTTGAAGCGGCAATGATATATGCACCGTGGACATGGCAGACCACATTGATATCAGGCCTGTTCCGCAGTACGCCTATATGCATGCCTGCTTCTATAGAGGGGTTATCTCCATCTAACAGGAGCCCATCACTGCTTACCGTAACAACCATATCCGGTTCCATATCGCGCAGGCAATATCCGGAAGGTGTAAGGTATATCCCCTCTCCAACCCTCATGGCCATATTCCCGCCCGAGCCGGTTACGAGGTGCCTTTCATAAAGCAAGTGACAAAACCGACAAAATTTCTCTTTGGAAAGAGAATCGTGGTTTCTGTTGTTGTGCTTGGTCTCCATCATCTTTTACCTCCGCAAATGATTATGGTTCTCCCATGGATAGAGGACAGAAGGGTATAAACACTAAGTTGTTTTATGCTCGCATTATTTAGGGGATATTTCAAGGTGTTTTTGTTGAAATCTTGTGGTATTATAACAAATCAAGAGGCACAAAGCGGTAGATGCACATTTTTTTGGACTTTATTTAGGAGTGCTGGTAACAAGACATGAAGCTCGTTCAGTTCTGGGATGGAAATCGCATTTGTTTGGGTCTGGTCAATGGCAGAGGCCTTATGCCCATTGATTTTGACGGGGATATGATAGATCTTATCGAGAGCGGGCATAGGCCTGGGTATAACAACGAAATTGTCTCTCCTGAAAGCGTGAAGCTGGCTCCACCGGTGATCCGTCCCTCCAAGATTATTGCCATTGGCCTTAACTACAAGGATCATGCTGAAGAAAGCAAAGGCAGGATACCTGAAGTCCCCCTGGTATTTGCCAAATTCCCAAACAGCCTGATTGGCCATAATGATTACATTACTTGGGATACAAGTATAAGCAAGAAAGTGGATTTTGAGGCAGAACTGGCTGTAATTATTGGAAAAACTCTTAATAATTGTCCTGAGACAGAAGTCCGGGAAGCTATATTCGGCTACACGTGTGCAAATGACGTTAGCGCCAGGGACTTGCAATTTGGTGATGGCCAGTGGGTGAGGGGAAAATCCTTGGATACGTTTTGCCCGCTCGGCCCCTGGATTGTGACTTCCGATGAAATAGCCGATCCGCATTCCCTGAAGATCAGGTGTTGGCTTAAAGGGCGTCTGATGCAAGACAGCAACACAAGCCTTATGACCTTCAGGATCCCGTACCTGATCAGTTTTCTATCTAAACATTTCACACTTATTCCTGGTGATATCATTTTGACAGGGACACCTAACGGTGTTGGCGCATTTAGAAAACCCCCGATTTACATGGAGGACGGGGATGAAGTCGCGGTTGAGATAGAGAAGGTGGGGCGGCTTGTGAATGTCTGCCGGTCAATAGAACACGCAAGATCCGGATAGCCTGCGTGCATTTACAAGTGCCTAAAGTTTAAGTGCCTAAAATGCCTAAAGTTAAAGGCCACTATCCCTTTTGGATGCATAGTCTCTGACCACGCCCACTGGACGTGGTTTTCCAAGATAAAATAAATGGTGTAACAAGGTGATATAATGGAAGAACAAGTTTTTATCGAATCCGACGGACCTAAGATAGAGGGCCTGGTGGATAACCAAATAGGAGAAAAAGCTGTGCTTGTAACCCATCCTCATCCCCTTCACGGGGGAGAGATGCATAATAACGTTGT
>JAYEIR010000151.1:0-3035 GCA_034660135.1 Thermodesulfobacteriota bacterium | reverse complement strand
AACAAGTTTTTATCGAATCCGACGGACCTAAGATAGAGGGCCTGGTGGATAACCAAATAGGAGAAAAAGCTGTGCTTGTAACCCATCCTCATCCCCTTCACGGGGGAGAGATGCATAATAACGTTGTTGAATCGATGGTTCAGGCTTATAGAGAAAAGGGATACTCCACCCTCAGGATCAATTTCAGGGGGGTCGGGCAAAGTGAGGGCAGCTATGATCAGGGGGTTGGCGAACAGGAGGATGTGAGGGCCGGGCTGGCATATCTCAACGAACTGGGAAAAACTTATATCGACTTGGCGGGATATTCTTTTGGAGCATGGGTAAATGCCTTGGGACTCAAAGGTTTTGTTCACGTCGGACGGGTAATCATGGTATCTCCTCCTGTACAGTTTATGGATTTTTCATTTCTTGACTATAACTCAAAGATCCATTTGGTGATTGGCGCATCTAAAGATGATATTGCACCGCCCTCGATGATCAAAGAAATGCTTCCCACGTGGAACCCGGAAGCCGAGTTCAGGATTATACAGGATGCTGATCATTTCTACTGGGGAAAGACCTCTGAAATAAAGGACATTATCCGGTCTTTTTTGGAAAGCGCCTCATTTGGTAATGCTGAGAGGGGAAATATTTAGGTGAAGCGATTACTAAAATTCACAATCTGGTTTTTTTCAACAATGCTATTGCTTGGGGCTGGGACATTGGCTTGTATCTGGTATGTCTGGTCCAGCAACCTCCCCTACATTGGTTCGCTCAAGGAATATCGTCCGCCAATTATTACAGAGATCTTTAGCGATGATGGTGAGGTGATCGGCAGATTCTGGGAGGAAAAAAGGATCGTTGTTACTTTGGATCAGGTGCCGGATCACCTTATCCAGGCCTTTGTGGCAGCCGAGGATGCCAGGTTTTTTGAGCACGAGGGTGTGGACATCAGGAGCATTATCCGTGCGTTTTTCGCAAATGTCACTGCAGGCAAAATCGAGCAGGGTGGAAGTACCATTACCCAGCAGGTGACCAAGTCTTTACTCCTCAAGAACACGAAAAGAACTTACAGAAGAAAGGTCAGGGAGGCCCTTCTGTCAGTTCAACTTGAAAAGACCTTTTCCAAGGAGCAGATCCTGTTCCTTTACCTGAATCAGATTTACCTCGGACATGGCGCTTATGGCGTGGAGGCAGCAGCCCAGACCTACTTTGGCAAACCTGCCATGGAACTAAGTGTTGCTGAATCAGCGCTTCTTGCGGGACTGCCTCAGGCACCGGCCCGGTATTCTCCTGTATCCCATTTTGAACGGGCGAAGGCGAGACAAAAATATGTGATCAAGAGGATGCACGAAGAAGGCTATATTGATGAGAGCCAACTTGTGGATGCCCTTAATGCCGAACTCGGGATCCAGTCTTCAGAGGAAAACACCTTTGCAAAGGCGCCATACTTTACGGAACATGTTCGTCGATATCTCCTGGAAGAATACGGCAGGGACTTCCTGTATCGCGGGGGTCTCAAGGTTTATACAACCTTGAATCTTGATATGCAGGTATCAGCCAGAGAGGCTATAAAGGAAGGCTTACGGGCATTGGACAGGAGGGAAGGCTACCGGGGTCCTGTTAAGCATCTGATGCCTGCAGAAATCAAGGATTTCAAAGTGGAAGCCCTGGAGAAATTTGCTTCAGGCCCGCTTCAGGCCGGTTTAGTTGTAGAAGCAATTGTAGAAGAGGTAAACGATAAGACAAAAGAGATTCTGGTCTGGATCGGCGAAGACATGGGATATCTCCCTTTTTCGGGGATGAAATGGGCCAGGAAACCGAACCCCAAAGTCCCATATTATGCAGCGCGAGTGAAGAAGCCTTCAGACGTCCTAACAAAAGGCGATGTTATTCTGGTACGTCTTTTGGAAAAAGCCCCGGAATCCTCGTATAAGGGAAAAGTCACTGCGGGCAGACAAGAAAGTTCACAATCCTGCATAGTCTGGAAGGTTGCATTAGAACAGAGCACAGAGGTCGAGGTAGCCCTGTTCTGCATGGTCCCTGAGACAGGCGAGGTGAAGGCTATGGTTGGGGGTAGAGATTTTGCCGTCAGCCAGTTTAACAGAGCGGTTCAATCCAGACGGCAACCCGGTTCAGCCTTTAAACCCTTGATTTATGCTGCTGCGTTAGACTGGGGCATGAACCCCAGTGAAATTATTGTAGATGCGCCTTATATATCCGACGATAATCCTGATGATCGGGTCTGGAAGCCAAAAAACTACAAGGAAAAGTTTTTTGGCCCTACACTTTTCAGGACGGCCCTTGCCAAGTCGAGAAATGTTATCACTGTGAAAATATTAAGAAAAATTGGCGTAAGATATGCCATTGAATATGCAAAAAATATGGGCATTGAGTCCCCATTAAGCCCTGATCTCTCTCTCGCCCTTGGTTCAAGCGGGCTTTCGTTGATGGAGCTTACAAGGGCATATTCAGTGTTTGCCAACGGGGGCATGTTGGTAAAGCCGATTTTTATCAATCGTATTATGGACAGGAGCGGTCAAATTATCGAGGAAAACCAGCACGAAGCGACTGAAGTTATCCCAAAGGAAACAGCCTTTATCATGACTGATCTGCTAAAGGCGGTTGTTCAGGAAGGGACAGCCTGGAGGATCAAGGCCCTGAGAAGACCTGTCGCGGGCAAGACCGGAACAACAAATAACCTGTGGGATGCCTGGTTTGTTGGATATACTCCAGGCCTGGCGACCGGGGTCTGGGTGGGTTATGACGACCGGAAGGCCATGGGAAAAGGTGAAACAGGGTCAAGGGCAGCAAGCCCAATATGGCTTTCTTTCATGTCTGACGTCTTAAAGGACCGGCCGGTTGTGGACTTTCCAATACCGGAGGGTGTAGTCTTTGCGAAGATTGACGCGAAGACCGGATTTTTGGCTGGCCCGTATTCCCAAAAGACCGTATTCCAGGCATTCAGGGACGGGCATGAGCCAAAAGAATATTCTCCCAAGGCCACGATTCCCAAATCAGGGCAATTTTCCCAGTTTGATATGGATGATGGAGCT
>JAYEIR010000150.1:0-14103 GCA_034660135.1 Thermodesulfobacteriota bacterium | reverse complement strand
AAAAGGACTTGCAGCGATATGCCGTAAGTCCTTGAATTTTTCTGGTGCCGAGACGCAGAATTGAACTGCGGACACGGGGATTTTCAGTCCCCTGCTCTACCGACTGAGCTATCTCGGCACAATCGCTATTTATAACCTCAATGACTCCCCAGGTCAAGAGCAAAATTGTGTCAAGACGATTTGTTTTCGGGCTTCTCCGTGTCGAGATCAAGCTCTAATGGTTCAAGATCCAGGGAGAAATTGCTATCCGTTTGTTTTTCAATAGATTTCACTTCATGTGGTTCAGGACCAGTTTCATCCCCAATGGCCTGTTCCGATTGGCCCTGGCGAGTCTTAGAGTCTTTAACGCCGAGATCCTCCAAAGTTAGCAGTAGATCTTCAACCCCGTCCTGAGACGGCGTTTCAGATGCGCTGATCGATTCACGGCCTTTTTCCCTCTTCCCCTCAGACTGAGGTTCCAAATGGATCTCAACGTCATCTTTATGTATTGATGTAGATTCTGTGGCTCCGACAATCGCAGGCCCTTCAGGGCCCCCGGTATCCAGAATCTGTTCCCAGGCATCGGATACCTCAGGACCACCTGTAAAAGCAAAAGCCCCCAATTCCCCGGGGCCATTGGTCAATAGATCTGACGCAGAAATGGGGGCTGGCCTGTAAGACGCCAGATTCATTTTTTCCCTTTCCACATCAAGATCCTTGCTACATTTCGGACACACCCGATTATCATCAAAACTTATATAACCGCACTTCTGGCATTTCATCCCTGACTCCTGACTGATGAAACAATTTTCGCAAGTACCTTCCCACGGATTATTTGCAGTTTCTTAAGGCATCCCTGGCAAGGCGGTCACAATGTTCATTTTACGCATGCCCCCGGCATCCTTTTTTCTTTATAATTTTACTCTGATCCGGATAGTGAGTGCCGGTTTTTCAGGGTAATTAGTCTTCAGTTTCATGCTTAGGAACGTGGACGAAATAACTTCCACAACTATGCATCCCGGCTTCAGGGCATCTTTGTCCGGTCCTCAATCTCAAAATCCTCGAAATAGTCTTGCTATTACTGTGGTTTTGAGCTTTCGGATCGAACAAATCCACCCTAAATCCGAGCGCCTACTTACGGAAGTTGTTTCGTCCACGTTCCTTAGTTACCTGATATAAATAGCACAAACAATAACAAGGTGACTACCAAAAAATGACAGTTTGAGCCCTTGTGAACATTCGCCGCAGAGTCTAACCTGAAAAGGTTTTGAGTGCTAAGTAGCGTGCCCCCGATTAATCTGTACTGTGCCCTTTGGTCACAGAGGCCCCATGCTACACAAGTGGATTTAACTTTTTTAACAAGTTGGTTTCCATTATAATGCCGATGTGTCGGCATAGCGGAGCCTTATACGAATTCATCATAATTAATATTGCTGAAAAATTATGATGACAATATTTCTTTTCTGCTATATATGGTATAATGTTCAAATTCATAATTATGTTGCCATGGAGATCTGATTGCCATGAAAAGAAACATACCAGAGTCGACTGATAAGTCCTTACCCCAAAACTCACAAAAGGTTCCCGCAGGATACTCCGCTCCCATAAGTGAGGGCATGTTGATTGCCAGTGAGGGGATTTCCAGTGAGCGCTACCAGGCCTTTGTGGACAACATCGAAGAAGGTCTCTATGAGTTAGATGTCTATGGCAATTTCTTATATTTTAACGACTATCTATGCAAGATTTTTGGATACCCGAGGGAAGAAATTCAGTTTCAGAATTTTGCCAAATTCCTTGACGAAGAATATGCCAAGAAGGGAGCTGACACATTTAATCAATTATATCGTACGGGCCGGGGTGTTTCCGATCTTATCTGGAAATTAAATGTCAAAGACAGTGAACCCAGGATTATTGAGCTCTCTGCCAATCTGATTACAAATAAATGGGGAGAAAAAATCGGTTTTCGCGGTATTGCTCGTGATATTACAGAGAAATTCAGTGCCCAGGAGTCTCTGCGAAAATCCGAGAGACGATACAAGACCTTCCTTAATTTTATACCATACCCAATAGCGGTTTTTACACAAGATGGAAGAGTATCCTATGTGAATCCCGCATTCACAGAAACTTTCGGCTGGACTCTCAACGAATTAGAGGGAAAGGCCATTCCCTATGTTCCCTCCGAACTGGAACAAGAAAACATCAAATACATACAGAAGCTCCTGCAAGAAAAGGTAATATTATACCACAAAACCAAGAGATTGACTAAGGATGGCCGCCTTCTTGATGTGCTCATACGGGCTGCTGTTTATTCACGGATCGGAGACGATCCGCCCGGACAAATAGTGATATTCCGTGATATTACCCAGGAAAAGAGAGGCGCGCGGATAAACGAGGCGCTTCTGCGGATCAGCATGGCTCTCCCAGAATATCCGGACTTGGGGGATCTTCTTGATTACATCAGCAGTGAGATTAAACCACTCTTGGGCGTAGAGGGAGCACTGGTGATACTTCTGGATGAAGAGAAGAATGAATTCTACTTCAAGTCCGCAGCCCATGACGATTCAGCCGCCGAAAGACGGGTTAAAGAGGTCCGTTTCCCTGCCGACAAAGGCGTAGCCGGTGAGGTCCTCCGTACTGGAAAATCAATCATCGTCCCTGACACATCTAAAGATCCCCATTTTTATTCTGCGGTAGATACTCAGGCGGGGTTCAAGACCAAGAATATGTTAGATGTTCCCTTGAGAAGCAGGGATCGAATCATTGGTGTCTTGTGCGCAATTCATAGGAAATCAGGCACCTTTGACAAAACGGACGTTGAGCTCTTAAGCATGATCGCAGGCACTGTAGAGCTTTCCATTGAGAACGCCAGGTTTTCAAATGAGTTAAAGGAGGCTTACGAGGAAGTCAAGAGTCTGAACAGGGCCAAGGACAAGGTGATTAATCGCCTTTCCCATGAACTGAAAACCCCTCTCTCTGTTCTTAGCGCCTCCCTGAATATCCTCGCAAAAAGACTTTCTTCCGTACCGGAAGAGAAATGGCAGCCCACCATTCAGCGGGCTCAGCGAAACCTGGACCGAATATTGGAGATACAGTACCAGGTGGAGGACATCATAAGGGACAGGCATTATGACACCCATTACGTTCTTTTGTGGCTGCTCGATGAATGCGCAGATGAACTGGAGGCGCTCATATCAGAAGAGGTGGGAGAAGGCCCGGCAGTTGAGAAAGTGAGAAAACGTATTGATGAGATATTCGGCGCTCAGGAAAGTGAAGCTCAAGACATTCTTCTTGACCGGTTTGTCCCAAGGCTGCTTGAGGATATAAGGCCACTCTTTTCCGACCGGGACGTAAACCTGATAACACATCTTGAAACCACACCATCCATCAGTATGCCGGAGGATCCACTGGGAAAGGTGTTAGTCGGTCTAATCAAGAATGCCATGGAAAATACACCGGATGAAGGCAAAATTGAGATTTTGACACGAAAAAGGGGGAACGGAGCAGAATTGGTGGTACGTGATTACGGTGTTGGTATCACAGACGAGAATCAGAAGCGGATCTTTGAGGGGTTTTTTGCAACCCAGGAGACTATGGACTATTCGTCAAAGCGACCTTTTGATTTTAATGCCGGCGGAAAGGGGGCCGACCTGTTGCGCATGAAAATCTTTTCTGAGCGCTACAACTTCAAGATTGATATGGTCTCCTCAAGATGCCGTCATTTACCCTCTGATAAGGATGTGTGCCCAGGAAAAATCAGCGAGTGTGATTTCTGCAAGGAAAGAGAAGATTGTTATCAATCAGGGGGGACTACCTTTACTGTTTTCTTCCCATCGGCATCCCAAGTGATAAAGTCCGATAAAATACAGGCAAAGATCACAAAACCGTCAAAGCTCAAATTGTATGAATCATGAAGAAAATCTAATTTCAGGATGTCTGGAGAGCATGCCTTGAAGAAAGAAATCCTAATCCCGAGAGAAGACATTCAAAAGCGAGTGAGGGAACTTGCAGGGCAGATATCTTCTGATTATGAAGGAAGAGAGCCTGTCTTAATAGGTATATTAAACGGCGTGATTTTTTTCTTTGCCGATCTTGTCAGGGAGATCAGCATTCCTACAAAGATGGATTTCATCAGGGCATCCAGCTATGGCTCGGGGAATGAATCCAGTGGTACTGTCCGTTTAACCAAAGACGTGGAACTTCCAGTCCAGGGGAAACCGGTCATTATTGTCGATGATATTGTGGATACCGGGCTGACACTTACGCACATAGCCAAGAGGCTCAAAGACAAAGGTGCTGAATCCGTGAAAATTTGCGCTCTTATTGACAAGTTAGAGCGCAGGTCCTGTGCAGTCCGGATCGATTATTCCGGTTTCCGGATAAAAGAAGGTTTTATTGTGGGTTATGGGCTTGATTATAATGAGGAGTACAGGTATTTTGCTGATATTTATGTCTTCAGGTAAGAGATGTTTCTTGCCTCACACAGGAGGGTGTCATGATCATCCAATGTGAAAAGTGCTTGACGAAGTTTAATATCGACGAATCTTTGTTTAAGAAAGAGGGCTCACAAGTCAGGTGCTCTCTGTGCAAGCATATCTTTGTAGGCTATCCCCCGGATGTTATCTCCATTGAAGAAGCCATAACCGGGGAAATCCCGGCAGAGCAGCCACCGTCTGTCTTTTCCGAGGAGACGATCGAAGCCGGAACTCAAGACAAAGATATGGCTAAAGACCTCTTTGAAAAACCCCATGGGAAGTTCGATACATTTGAGGCCATATCGCCTGAGGATCTGAATGATCTGGTCAAAGAGGAGTCTGCTGGTGCGGAAATGCCGGAGGATGAAACCTACCTGAAGGAGGATGCTTTGGAATCCTCTGATGACCTCAACGCTAAGGAAGCGCGTTCTATTAGAGAAAGGCCGGGCAAATCACGTTTTATGCCTATCTTGCTTATGGCTATCCTGGTTCTTGTAGCCGGGGGCGCGGCCATTTTCTTCTGGGCCCCTGGATTGGTTCCTGATTACTTATCTTTACTGAAGCCCGCGGAGAAACAGCAGGTCACTGATCCCGGCGCCAGCATGCTCTCCTTCAGCGATGTCACAGGCTCCTTTGTCGATTCGGAAAAAACCGGGAAACTCTTTGTAATCCAGGGAGCGGTGATGAACAATTATCCGAAGAGCAGGAGCTTTATCCTGATCAAGGCATGTATCCTGGACAGTAAGGGCCAAGCTGTCAGGGAAAAACAGGCCTATGCCGGCAATACCTTTACAAAAGATGAGATAAAGGGCTTGCCCCTGGAAAAGATGAATGCTGCCCTGAAAAATCGATATGGCATGGGCAGGAAGAACTTCAACCTTGGTTCTGGATCAAAAGTGCCTTTCACAATCGTCTTTGAAAATCTGCCGGAAGACTTGAGTGAATTTACAGTAGAAGCCATCAGTTCGTCTCCCGGCATTTAGGGCCTGGAAATAAATAACCCATCGTTTTCGCATCCCAGCTTCAGGGCATCTTTGGCCGATCCTCATCTTAGGCTCAAGCCGCACACCGGGGAGGGCTTGACATGAGTTTCATAATCCGAGCTTTTTTAGTCGGATCCCCCTGTTCCAAATCAAAAACCTGAAATACAGCAGGTCAGTATGACAAGTGAGAAAGTCAGGAATATCATCTGTGCCATGGGGATACTGGTGGGTGTCCTGCTGTCAGGCACTATCGGATACATAGTCATAGAGAAATGGAGTTTCCTGGATTCTTTGTATATGACCGGAATTAGTATTACCACGGTGGGCTATGGAGAAATCAGCACCCTCTCAGATGCAGGGAGGATTTTTACTCTTGTCATTATTTTTGCAGGTATAGGTATCATTGCGTATATCCTCGGTTTAGCGGCCCAGGCAATGGTTGAATTTCGAATAAAATCCATCTTGGGGAGGAGAAAATTGGGAATGAAGATAAAATCGATTAAGAACCACTACATTATATGCGGGTACGGCCGTATTGGGAAAGTTATTTCCCAGGAGCTCATGTCCAAGAAAGTCCCCATAGTGATTATTGATCGCAATCCCGAGTCAAAGGAGGCATTTGAGCAGCAACAGGTACTATATATAATTGATGACGCTACAAACGAAGATATCTTGATAGAAGCAGGTGTTGAAAGGGCAAAAGGCTTGATTGCGGTCGTTTCTTCTGATGCGGACAACCTCTTTATCACTATGACTGCGAGAGGTTTGAGCCCTGATTTGTTTATTCTTGCCCGGGCCGACGAGGAGCAGAGCCACAAAAAGCTCATAAGAGCCGGGGCGAACCGTGTAGTCCTGCCTTATTTGATCGGAGGGCAGAAAATGGCCAATACTATCATTAAGCCGGCAGTGACGGAATTCCTTGAATTCATGGTGCATGATAAGGACGTTGAGCTCGAGATTGAAGAATTGCTTGTACATGAGAAGTCAAGGCTGAAAGGAGTCACTCTGGTAGATTCGCGAATCAGGCAGGAGATGAATGTAATGATATTGGCAATCAGAAAAAAGACCGGCGAAATGGTCTTCAATCCTTCTTCGGAAAGCAGGATTGAAACAGGTGACACACTAATCGCACTTGGCTACAGCACTGAACTGAAGAGATTGGCCTCTGTTCTGGCAGATATTTAGTGCTTGAACGAAAACCCTGTTCTGGCACGATTTTGGATTTTGGATTGCGGATTCAAAAAAGAATGTAATTTCAACATATTGAAGGCCTATAACAAAGCTGGAAAACCATATTTCGAGGTTTTCGTTCAGCGACGATTTAGGAAGATCTCCTGGGCTGTTTGGAGCGCGGAAAGGTCGTCTATACCCATCACCTCTTTTTCATCCTCTGCTGTCAGATAACCGACGGGCAAACCATCATTATGTATGTATTCAATAAGGTCGGTTATGAAATACTCTTCTCTCTCGATCAGCCTCCCGTTAGTTTCCTTGTACACCTTATGAGGTATTGACGCAAGAACCGGCAGGTACTGCAAAAGATCTTTCTTCATCACGGCATAAATCCCTGAATTATAAACCCTGAGCCCCTTCTGTCTCTCTTTTGAGTATGCTCTCCAGTACTTCCATTCGATGATTTTTTGCACCTGATCCCCATCTATTTCCAATGCCCCATATTGCTTTCTCGATTGCGTCCGGAATCCAAGTATCACAAGTTTCTTGTGTTTCAGTACCTCGATCAGCAACATGTATGTTGCCCTCGTCACAAAGGGCACGTCACCCATTGTGATTATCAATTTATCACAATCCTGACCCTCCAGGAACGAGCGGGCTGCAAGCAATGCCCCCCCGGTACCGTTAAGTTCCGGTTGTTCACAGTATGTGAGACCAAGCCCCCTCGTGGCTTTAATAATATCTTCTTTCTTGTAATTTATAACCACTGCCTTTGGGCCTGGAGGCAGGTTATTCAGTATCTGCAGCAAGATAGGGTGTTTCCCTTTGAAGGGAGATTTTCCTGAAACCAAGGGCAAGAGTGTCTTGTTGCCCTGGAATTCTTTCATACGGCTGCCCCTTCCAGCAGCCAGGATCAAGGATGCTATGCTCATTGATTTTCCCGGAAGTTGGGTTTTTAACTGTTGTGACCTGTTGCTCACCTTTGTTGAAATCTTAGTTTTATGGGAGTAAGCTCAAGGCGAAAGCGCTCCCGCAATTGGTTGATCAAAAAGCGCTCATAGGAAAAATGAATCATATCCGGCCTGTTCACAAATACTACAAACGTGGGTGGCTTGGTGCCGGTCTGTGTGGCATAAAAAAATTTCAGCCTTCCCCTGCCGATTCTCGGTGGGGGGTGTTTCTCAATCATCTGCTGCACCGCGCTATTGACATTAGGCGTGCTGATTCTCCGGGAAAACTGCTCATAGAGCAAATCGATTTTCCTGAACAGTTTCATGACCCGTTCGCCTGTCAGGGCTGAAAGATTTATCCTCGGGGCAAACGATACAAATCTCAGTTGCCTTTCTATGGCATCATTAAGAGATTTTTTTTCCCGGGCATTGCCTTTTATCAGGTCCCACTTATTGACCGCAAGAATCAAGCCTTTGCCCTGTTCAAAGGCATAGCCGCAAATTCGCGCGTCCTGCTCGGAAATACCTTGCTCAGCATCCAGGAGGATCGTAGCAACGTGGCATCTCTTTAGGCTCCTGATGGCCTTGATCATTGAAAATTTGTCTATCCTCTCCCGGACCTTTGCCTTTCTTCGTATGCCGGCAGTATCGATTAACATGTACTCATTGCCGTGATAGTGAAAAAGGGTGTCTACCGTATCCCGGGTGGTCCCCGGCAATTCACTCACTACCATCCGATCCAATCCAAGGATTCGGTTGACCAGAGAAGACTTGCCGACATTTGGCCTTCCGAGGATAGCTACCCTGATCTGGTTATCATCGCCTTTTCTGATTTCAGATTTTGGGAGGTCCCTAATCACATCATCCATAAATGATCTGATGCCATATCCGTGTCCTGCAGAAATAGCGTGGACAGACTTGAAGCCGAGACTGTAGAAATCATGTGTCAGGTGGTCATGCTCCGGCCCGTCCGTCTTATTGACCGCCAAAAAGGCTTCCTTTTGGCTTCGGCGCACAATATCGGCTATTTCTTGATCTGCCGGCATTACACCCTGCCGCCCGTCCACCATGAAGATTACCCTGTCGGCGTCCATTATTGCTCTTTCCACCTGGACCCTCACTTTCCCCAGCAAGGGGTCCTGTCTCAGGTCGTCGAATCCTCCTGTATCCACAAGGATCAGAGGAAAACCTTCATAGTAAATCTGAGCGTAGAGTCTGTCTCTCGTGACACCTGGTTGGTTGTCAACCAGCGCATCTCTGGATTTTGAGAGACGATTGAACAGTGTGGATTTGCCAACGTTAGGCCTTCCCACTATGACTATTGTTGGAGCCATTGGATAATCCGGTTATAGGTCATAGGCCATGTCTAAGCCTCCGACGGTTTTCATAAGTAATTCAAGTCAAATCCGGAACTTCCGGAAAAAATACTTGATATTCTGATTAAGGGATGATTTACTTCACAAGGAGGTAAATTATGTCCAAAATATCAAAGCAAACTATTGTCTTTCTCGTGATTGCAAGCCTGGTCCTCATCACGTCCTGGTCTGCCGTTCTGGCAAAAGACCAACTTGACGAACAGAGCATAAACCCGGATACAAGGATGGTAGGGGACTTGGTGCTGGTAAGGCCATTGGGGATCATTGGAACCGCAGCAGGTAGTGTCCTGTTTGTATTATCATGGCCTTTTTCAGCCCTTGGCGGGAACAGTCAGGAAGCATTCCAAAAGATGGTGGTGGAGCCTGCCAAATACACTTTTCAGAGGCCCTTAGGGGATTTGTAGCATTTATATAGAAATGGTGCCGAAGGCGGGACTTGAACCCGCACGGGCGTAGCCCACTACCCCCTCAAGATAGCGTGTCTACCAGATTCCACCACTTCGGCACGTATGCTTTCTGATCAGTATTTACCCTGGGCATCACCGGCCTGGGCCGGAGCCTCGTTTTTTGGGCTCTCCGGGACCTGTGACTGAGTAACATCCTTCATAATGGAAGATGTGGTGCCTTTTCCAAAGTAAATTGAAAGACCCAGTGAGGTTAGCATAAATAAAATAGCCACTCCTGTCGTGACTTTATGCAAAAGCGATGTGGCACCGGAACTTCCGAAGACTGTGTCACTCGATCCCCCAAAGGCTGCTCCCATGCCTGCTCCCTTGCCCTTTTGAAGAAGCACAATTATTATCAGGGCCACGCAGATGCAAATATGTATAAGAATAAGAATAGGTTTCATTAATATCACTCTTCCTGCTGATCGACTTTTTAGGAATCTTAAAATTGATGGTCTTGTAATAAGTCTCCAAGGGTTGTCACTTCCGCGAAAGCGGGAGTTTAGAATCTAAGATTCCCACTTTAGCGAGAATGACGATATCAAGTACTCCCTGACTTTTTACGAACTCATCAAAATCTATATGATATACCTTTTATTGTAATTCTGCAATAGAAAATCAAGGCAAATCCATTTTTTCATCATCTTTTCCCTAAAGCATAATAATTTTTCAACTCAACCGTCTTTTACTCAACAAATTGACGATCTCTGCATATTACATTTTTCAGGTATTGACTCCGACTCTCAGGTGAGATACTTCTATCAAAATTTGGGTGGATGGTGTACTGTATTAGATTAGATCTTACTCGAGGTGAAAAATGAAAATAAGCAATGTCTCCGAAATGAGAGTGTTGGACAGTACTGCCATAGAAAAATTCGGCATAAAGGATGAACTCCTGATGGAGAATGCGGGCCAGGCCTTATACTTTGTTATGTTAAGGGAGTTCGGGATAAAATCCAGAAAGTTTGTTGTTTTCTGCGGTCTGGGCAACAATGGTGGCGACGGATTTGTTGTTGCAAGAAAAATCCATTCAAACGGTGGAGATGTCAAAGTTTTTATACTGGGAGATCGAACCAAATACAAAGGCACGGCAAAGCTGAACCTGGACATTATATCCCGGTTTCCCATACAAATAGAAGAAATTGAATCCATAGAATCCGTAAGAACGGATGTCCTCCATTCTGATGCTGTTGTTGACGCTATTTTTGGCACGGGGCTGGCACGGGATGTCGAAGGACTGTATGCTGATGTCATAGGACTTGTGAACGAAAGCGGAAAAACCGTGTTCAGCGTTGACATTCCCTCGGGTGTCAACGGGGATACCGGCAAGATAATGGGTACGGCAATAAAGGCAGACTACACGGTCACATTTGGCCTGCCAAAGATAGGGAATATGCTTTTCCCGGGACATGACATGTGCGGGGAGTTATACGTAACACATATATCTTTCCCTCCCTCAATGTATAATGCGGATTCAATAAAGGTGGAAATCAACGAACCGCCTGCGCTTCTTCAAAGGGATAAAAACGCCCATAAGGGAGATCTTGGTGAGGCCCTGTTTATTGCAGGTGCCTCTACCTACTTCGGGGCGCCCTATTTTGCAGCTCTGTCTTTTTTGAAGTCAGGAGGAGGTTATTCCAGGCTCGCCGCACCGCAGTCCATGGTGCCGTTCATTGCCAGCAAGGGTAGCGAGATTGTCTTTGTGCCTCAAAAAGAAACAGGATCAGCAAGTATTTCTATTCTAAACAAAGATGCCTTACTCGACCTGTCGGACAAAATGGATATGGTCGTGCTCGGCCCAGGGCTGTCTCTTGAGGAAGAAACCCAGCAACTGACAAGGGAACTAACAAGCGGGATCGGCAAACCTTTGCTCATCGATGGTGACGGCATAACAGCCCTATGTAAAGACCTGGACATAATAAAGCACAGGAAAGCAGAGACAATTCTTACTCCGCATCTCGGTGAGATGTCGAGGATCACAGGGGTGAGTGTGCGGGAAATTGACAATAACAAAATTGATATACTGCAACGCACTTCCAGGGAATTGAATGCAATTATTGTCCTTAAAGGAGCTCACACACTCATAGGGTACCCGGACCAGAGGGTCTTTATCAATTTGACCGGGAATGCCGGCATGGCAACGGCAGGGTCGGGTGATGTCCTGACCGGCACAATTGCAGCCATGTTCGGGCTGGGACTTTCAATTCCGGATGCCGTCAGGAAAGGCGTTTTCATTCACGGGTTTTCAGGAGATCTGGCAGCAGAACTTGAGGGCCAGGACGGGATAACAGCACAGGATATACTGGACTATCTGCCTCTTGCCGTGAGCATGGATCGTGAAGGCCTGGATCAGGAATATGCTGATCGTTATCTGGGTCCCCAAATCGTTTAACATCCTGTAACAGGTAATCCGATAATGGATTTGGAAAACATGAAAAAGAAAGTCAGACTCTCAGATTTAAAGATCTGTGTAAGAGGGGGCGGGGACATTGCATCCGGCGTTTCATGGAGGCTTCACCAGTGTGGGTTCAAGGTGTTCATAACCGAGATCGGTCAACCCATGGCGGTCAGGCGAAAAGTAGCTTTTTGCGAGGCCATCTGGGACGGCCATGCGGTTGTGCAGGGAGTTGAAGCCTTGCTTATTCATACGGCTGATGAAATCTTGCCCGTCTGGGACCAGGGCAAGATACCCATACTTGTGGATCCGGATAACCTGGCCAAACATGAAGTAAAGCCCGATGTAATGGTTGATGCCATCCTGGCCAAGAAAAACATGGGAACCTCCATAAACGATGCACCCCTCGTTATTGCCCTGGGTCCCGGATTTGAGGCGGGAATGGATGCCCATTTTGTGGTAGAAACCAAGCGTGGCCACGATCTTGGTCGTGTTTTGACCATTGGTTTGCCGGAGCCTAACACGGGTGAGCCGGGCCCTGTCCTGGGGATTACGAGCGACCGTGTGCTCAGGTCTCCAGCAGATGGCATGTGGCAAAACAGAACTGATATCGGTGAATTTGTCAGGACAGGTGATATAATTGGGTCCGTGGCAGATGTGCCGGTTAAGACATTAATTGACGGGGTCGTTAGAGGCCTGATCAGGCCGGGCATCACAGCCTCAAGGGGGCTGAAGATCGGTGATATTGACCCCCGGGGTATAAGTGAGTATTGCTGGACGATATCTGATAAGGCCCTGGCCATCGCAGGCGGTGTCCTGGAAGGTATCTTCAGGCATTACAGCAGTTAGGTCCCGAGACTTATCCACAGAATCCCTACCCGTCCATCAAGGACTATCAGACAATTATGGAATGTGTGCTTCTTGGTTCAGGTGGCATGATGCCCATGCCCTACAGGTTTCTTACCTCGGTCGTCATCCGGCATGAAGGTCGGATGTATATGTTTGATGCCGGGGAAGGGGCCCAGATCAGCCTCAGAAAGGCAAGACTCGGGATCAAGGCATTGAGGGTCCTTGCCATAAGTCATTTTCACGGCGACCATTGCCTTGGCGTTCCGGGGCTCCTGATGATGAGGTCCCAGGTGCCGGAGCCCGGTCCGCTCACAATCATTGGCCCGCCCGGGATTGAACGTTTCGTATCCCAGTTGCACGAGGCCCTCAATTTTTTTCTCAACTTCTCTATCCGCTTTATTGAATGGAACGAAACAGCCTCTGAACTGGCTTTTGAAGACGATCTGGTTCGTATCCTCTGGTCGCCGCTCAAGCATAACACCCTGTGCCTGGGATATCGTCTTGAGGAGCACGAACGTCCGGGAAAATTCAGACCCCAGGCCGCCGCGGCACTTGGTATCCCGTCAGGTCCGATGTGGGGAAAATTGCAAAAAGGAGAGCAGATACCCCTGGGGAATGGAACACTTGTTTCGCCGTACCAGGTCTCCGGAAGTCCCAGACCGGGACGTCATGTCTGTTATGCTGTAGATACCCGGCCATGCAAGGGCCTGTATCGACTCTGTCAGGATGTTGACCTGGCCTTTATAGACGGGATGTTTTCGCCTGAACTCCAGTCCGAAGCCAGGGCCAGGGGGCACATGACCGTGGACGATGCCGCACGGGTGGCTCTCCGGGCAGGAGTAAAACAAGCAGTGCTTGTGCATCTCAGCCCGAGGTATCGCGATAAAGATATCGAGGAGCTGACAATGGCCGCTAAGAAAAGGTTCCAGCAAGCAGAGATAGGCAGGGACCTTCAATCGTATCAGGTCAAATTCAGTGGTATTGAGGACGCCCTTTTGCCCTAAAAAGGGTGGCTTAAATTGTGACCCTAAAAGGGTCAAAATATATCTGCTCAATAAAGCGGGGATTACAGGCATCAGGCTCTCTTTTTTCTTTATGCCCCAACAGGCTATTCCCTAACGGGCCCTTGCAAAACAGCTTACCCATAGGCAGTCGGATAAATGTGGTAGTAAGCCGTTTTGCTGCGGCCCTGCCCGCAATGCTTCGCAACGCAAGGCAGGCGGGCCTGCTGTGAACCAGATTAAGGGCATAAGGCAAAAAAATAGATCCCTGGGCCTATCTCAGATACGGCTAATTATTGAGCTATTACGTGTTGATTATCCTTGTTGCAAACAAATTGTGTAATGCTGACCCTAACCCAAGTTTGCCAAATTCTTTAGGCGAGCGAAGAAAATTGGCCATATTCGGTCTGTTGTTTTGTGTAACTTATTGATATCATTACATTGCAGTTTCTGTGGAACGTATGTAGTGACCCATTAAG
>JAYEIR010000149.1:0-14128 GCA_034660135.1 Thermodesulfobacteriota bacterium | reverse complement strand
CTTCATAAAGAAACAAAGTAAGCTATAGGCTTAAAGAAAAACATTTTGGGGTTGGTGTAATTCTCCTTTAAAAAGAATTACAGGGGCAGTCGGAATCCGATACTTGAAACTGGAAATTTGAAACTTGCTCTATATATGACGATTCAGGTGGCTACCAAGTTTCCAGTTTCAAATTTCAAGTTTCCTGATATCGCACGGGAAAAATCTCTTCGGGGATCGAATATTCTAAACCCCAAAAACATTATCTTAATGACTATATGCTATAAATGCAGGCCAGTAGCTCTAACGGCTAGAGCACCGGACTCCAAATCCGGGTGTTGTGGGTTCGAATCCCTCCTGGCCTGCCATTTTTTGTGAGGCCTTATGATTGTGTTCGCCAGTCAGCAGGTTTAACCTTTTTTCAACCACTTAGATTCTGAAGACAATGAAAAAAAAGAACCAGAGACCAAAAAAAAGAAAAACTTCCAATAAAATGGATTCCACCCCAAAGCCGAAAGCGGGTGTGTCTGCGGATGTGAAGAGCGCACAAAAGAAGCAGGTCAAGCAGAAGCCCCGTCGGAACGTTCCGAAAAAGGCGGGTAGGAATAAAGAGGAGGTCGGATTCTCTGTTCTCAGGTATGCCAGGATAGCGGTACGGTTTTTAAAAGAGGCGAGGATGGAACTGAAAAGGGTCAAATGGCCAACACGAAAGGAATTGTTGACTTCTACTGCTGTGGTCATTGTCCTTACTCTTATTGTCGCATTTTATCTTGGTTTGGTGGATTTTGGTTTAATTAAGATAATAAAAGTAATTGTGAGATAGACTTAATTTTTTTGGTACCGCTTCGCGGCAGATTGCCGGAAGCCTTGGCGTTGTAGAAACTTGCTCATTTTGAGCTGGAAACTTTATGGGGTCCTGTCTTGAACTTGTGGATGAACAGTATTTGGAATCGTCAGGTGTTGTTGTGGACTTAAAATGGTACATTGTTCATACCTATTCAGGTTTTGAGAGCCAGGTGAAAAGCAGTCTGGAAGAGAGAATATTGCTGTTTGGGCAGCAGGAGCTTTTTGGAAAGATCCTTGTGCCTACTGAGCAAGTGATAGAGCTTAAAAAAGGTCAAAAGAAGACATCGAGCAGGAAATTCTTTCCAGGGTATATCATGGTGCAGATGGAATTAACCCAGGAAACTTGGTATACTGTCAAGAATACTGCCAAGGTGACAGGTTTTGTTGGTGGAGATGTCATGCCAACGCCGATTACTGATGAAGAGGCGGAGGGTGTCATTTCTCAGATGGAAGAGGGTGTAGTCAGGCCCAAATCAAGATATCTCTTTGAGGAAGGCGATGAGGTCAGAGTGATTGACGGCCCCTTCACTAACTTCCAGGGTGTTGTGGATGAAGTAAAGGTGGACAAGGAGAAAGTTCGGGTCCTGATTACAATTTTTGGACGGCCAACACCGGTGGAACTTGATTTTATTCAGGTCTCCCAAGTATGATTAAGTCAGTTTAATGCTGAAAGTAGGGGCTTGCAAGGACGATATCTTTCCTTGCGTTTTTTGATGCTAATTCAGGTGGAAAATATAGATTGATTTACGCCGGGCGCATCCGAAGCGGTTTGGTGAGGTGCGTGAAACAATTGTCGTTAACCACCACAAAATATTGAGAAGAGGTCCATCATGGCTAAGAAAATTATTGGATCTGTCAAGCTCCAGGTAAAAGGGGGGCAGGCCAACCCGTCGCCACCCGTAGGTCCCGCATTGGGGCAGTACGGAGTGAATATTGCGGAGTTTTGTAAGACATTCAATGCGAGAACGCAGGATCAAACCGGGACAATTATTCCTGTTGTTATTACAATTTATGCTGACAGGTCTTTCTCCTTTATTACCAAGACGCCTCCGGCCTCAGTCCTCTTGAAGCAGGCAGCCAAAATTGCCAAGGGATCAGGTGAACCGAACCGGACAAAGGTGGGATCAGTAACCCGAAAGCAGGTGGAGGATATTGCAAAACTCAAATTTGAAGACTTAAATGCCTGCGATCTGCAGGCCGGAATGAAGATTATTGAGGGTACTGCGAGGAGCATGGGCATTACGGTGACCGAATCTTGACGGCTTATAAGATGTCTATCTGTCCCGCTCTCTATTGGGCCATATGACACACCTTGAACTCTTTATACAATATGTGGCATATGGCACAAATATAGATCCCGCCATATGGCGAGATCAATGGCGGGGTTGCCGTATCCTCCTAAATGGTGATTTTTTACGAACTCATCGATCTTAGGTTGAGGGGAAAAATAGAGATGGCAAGAAGAGGGAAAAAGTACAGGCTTAGTACAGAAAAGATTGACCGGCAGGAAACATACAGTTTTGAAGACGCAATTCGACTGGTCCTTGATTCCAGTTATGCCAAATTTGATGAAGGACTGGATTTAGCGGTTAGATTGGGTGTGGACCCCAGGCATGCCGATCAGATGGTCAGAGGGACCGTTGTTTTACCCAACGGAGTTGGCAAAGATGTCATCGTTGCTGTTTTTGCCAAAGGCGAGAAGGAGAAGGAGGCCCTTGATGCAGGTGCAGACTATGCTGGCTCTGATGACCTTGTAGAAAAGATCCAGAATGGGTGGCTTGAATTCAGCAAAGCAATTGCCACCCCGGACATGATGGGTTCTGTGGGAAAGCTGGGACGCATCCTGGGCCCGAGGGGCATGATGCCGAATGCCAAATTAGGTACCGTGACTTTTGATGTAGATAGAGCTGTTAAGGAAATAAAGGCTGGAAAGATAGATTTTAAGGTTGAAAAAACCGGTATCATTCATGCACCCATGGGCAAGATTTCATTTGGCCAGGAAAAACTTCTGGAAAATATTGCGGCCTTTATCGAGACTATCGTAAGACTTAAACCTCCCTCAAGCAAGGGGAGCTATTTCAAAAGTATAGGCATGTCAAGCACTATGGGCCCGGGGGTCAAGGTTGATCCTGTCCATATTAAAGATCTCACTTAAGTCAGTTCATCAATTGTGTGTTGCCCATCCAAAAAAGTCAAAAAGGTGTTTCTTTCTGGATATGATACGTGAGAGATGTTTCATGATACAGTAACCCTTGGTTTCTGTATTTTTATTATTATGGTCAAAGACAGTAGGTGCCTTGCCAACCAACAGGATTGTGCTATTATGTAGCATGATGGCGAGACTTAAACAACGTAAGCCTACCGAGACTAAGTTTAGCGATATTCTATGTTTTGGGCCTCTGTCTTTGGCATATTTTTTTGTCGAATAGAGGGGGGGTGGATATGGACAAAGAAGCAAAAAAGAAGCTTGTCGCCGATGCTCGCGGGCGCCTTGAAAAGGCAAAAGGAGTCTTCCTTGTGGATTACAAGGGCCTTAATGTCGAGGCTACAAATCGGCTGAGGAATGAGCTCAGAAAAGTCAACGCCGAGTTTCAAGTGACAAAAAACAGGCTGTTGAAGCTGGCTTGTCAGGAGACCGATACCGAAGTACTTGCTGATTATATGCAAGGGCCAACGGCTATTGCTCTTGCTCATGATGATTTGGTGGGACCTGCAAAGGTCTTGGTAGACTTTTCTAATAATTTCAAACAACTCGAAATCAAGTTTGGGCAGATGTCCGGAAAGGTAGTTGACGGAGAGGCCATTAAAAAACTGGCGGAGCTGCCAGGGAAGGACATCCTTTTGGCTCAGGTCTTGTCCGGCATGCAGGCTGTCCCAGCCGCGCTTGTCAGGACCTTAAATGGCATTATCGTAAATATGTTAAACGTATTAAAGGCAATTGAACAGCAAAAAGTTGAATAAGGCTATAATCAGAATCGGAGGTTAAAAGACATAAATGGCAGAGAATATCACTAAAGAAGATGTTATAGAATATATATCCAGCATGACCGTTCTTGATCTTTCGGAGTTCGTAAAGGAATTAGAGGATAAATTCGGGGTAAGTGCTGCGGCTCCTGTTGCCGTGGCGGCTGCGGTGTCTGGTGCGCAGGTACAGGAAGAGGCCGCTGAACAGACGGAGTTTGATGTGATCTTAAGTACTATTGGGGACAAAAAGATCCAGGTGATTAAGGCTGTTCGCGCTATTACCGGATTGGGCCTTAAGGAGGCCAAGGCAGTAGTGGATGATGCGCCTTCACCTGTAAAAGAAGGTGTCTCCAAGGATGAGGCGGAGGACATCAAGGGTCAGTTAGAAGAAGCGGGCGCTGGTGTTGAGATTAAATAGCGTCTACCCGTAATCTTAAGACAGGATTCCGCTAAGACAGGAGTTGTTGTTTCGAACTTCAGTTCGATGTTTGGTAGTGAGTTGCTGGTTTGGGGCATGCACTTTGGGACTTGCAAGACCTGACTCCCAACTGCTAATCCGTAACAAGTATGCTAAGGGCTCACTAAAAATAACTCTACATTTTTACATCTCAGTTCCAGGCCATCTTCGGCTGCTGCTCAGTCGTGAAGTCCTCGAAATAGTTCACTATATCTGTGGCTTCACTCAATCGCAGCAACCAAATCTGACCTAAATCTGAGCGTCAATTCCGTAAACTTATTTTTGAGTGAGCCCTAAGGGAAAATCATGGCAGGGAAAAATGGTCTCAGCAAACGACCAAGAAGAAGTTTTGGCAAGATAGATGAAATTATTAGTATCCCGAGTCTGATAGGTGTGCAAAAGCAATCTTACGAGGGATTTTTGCAAAAGAGCGTCCCCCCTGAGGAACGCGAAGATATCGGGCTTCAGGATGCATTTAACAGTGTTTTTCCTATCCATGATTTTGCAGGGACCTCTTCTCTGGAGTTTGTCAAATACAGGTTTGAAGATCTCAAGTATGATGAGGAAGACTGTCTGAACAAAGGTACAACCTTCGAGTGTGCCCTCAGGCTGACTGCCCGCCTAGTTGTATTTGACACAGATCCTGACAAAGGCACGAAAAGCATAAGGGATATCAAGGAGCAGGAAATCTATTTTGGGACGATCCCCATGATGACTGCTCGTGGGACCTTTATTATTCATGGAACCGAGAGGGTTGTTGTCAGTCAACTCCATCGTTCTCCCGGTGTCTTTTTTGATCATGATAAGGGTAAGTCGCATTCCAGCGGAAAACTCCTCTATTCTGCCAGGGTTATCCCCTTGAGAGGCTCTTGGCTGGACTTTGAGTTTGATGCCAAAGATATCCTGCATGTTCGTATTGACAGAAGACGAAAATTTCCTGCAACCATTCTTCTCAAGGCCCTTGGGTATTCAACAAAGGACCTGTTGCATCACTTCTACGAAACAGAAATCATTGGGATCGAAAAGAAAGGATTCTGGCGAGAGACAAAGCTGGAGAATCTGTATCGGAAGAGGATTCCTAAGGATATTGTTGATGACAGTACAGGGGAGGTCTTGGCCGGCAAAGGCGAAATCTACAGTAAACGGTTACATAAAATACTTGAATCTGCAGGCATCACACGTATACCGGTTGATTTTGAAGATGTTGAGGGTCGCGTGATTGTGAATGATCTCGTGTCTCCCGGGACAGGTGAGGTTGTTGCAGAAGCCAATCAACCCATCACTCATGAAGCGCTTGAGACGTCTCAACAAATTGGAATTACTGAGATTGAGTGCCTTGTTCTGGATGGTCATGATGTTAGTCCGACGATAAGAGATACCATGCTTCTCGACAAGATAGATACACCTGACGAGGCAGCCCTTGATGTCTATAGAAAGATGCGTCCAAGCAGCCCTGCTACCCCGGAAGTGGCAGCTAACTTTATTAATAACTTGTTTTTTAATTTAGATACCTATGACCTTTCAAAAGTGGGAAGGCTCAAGTTGACCTACCGGCTCGATTTAGATGTTCCTCTTGATCAGCGGACCTTGAGAAAAGAGGATATCCTGGCCACTGTTGACGAACTGATCAAAATGAAGAACTCAGAGGCCATGGTGGATGATATTGACAATCTTGGGAATCGTCGGGTGAGGGCTGTAGGGGAACTCCTCGGGAATCAGTACAGGATAGGGCTTGTGAGAATGGAAAGGGCTATTAAGGAAAGAATGAGCCTTCAGGAAATTGAGACCTTGATGCCCAATGATCTGATTAATCCCAAACCTGTATCGGCTGTGGTGAAGGAGTTCTTTGCTACAAGCCAGCTTTCTCAGTTTATGGATCAGACCAATCCCTTGTCAGAGGCAACCCATAAACGGAGGTTAAGCGCTCTGGGCCCTGGTGGATTGACAAGGGAAAGAGCGGGATTCGAGGTTAGGGATGTTCATCCGACCCACTATGGTAGAATTTGCCCTGTTGAGACCCCGGAAGGACCAAATATTGGTCTGATTGTGTCTCTCGGCACCTATGCAAGGGTTAATGAGTTTGGCTTTATTGAGACTCCGTACAGAGAAGTGGAGGATACTATAGCCACGAGGCATATTAAATACTTATCCGCCCTTGATGAAAAGGAGTACCCTATTGCTCAGGCAAATGCACCGCTCGACAGGGACGGACGTTTTATAAGAAATGAGGCTGCGGTGCGGGTAGCGGGGGAGGCCGAAAAATGCCGTGTCGAGGATGTGAAGTACATGGATGTGTCTCCAGACCAGCTCGTAAGCGTATCAGCATCTCTGATCCCCTTTTTGGAGCATGATGATGCAAACAGGGCTTTGATGGGTTCTAATATGCAGCGTCAGGCTGTTCCGTTACTAATGTCTAAGGCCCCTTTGATAGGAACAGGAATAGAAAGTGTGGTTGCGCGGGATTCCGGGACTTCGGTTGTTGCACGTAGGGATGGTGTGGTAGATGATGTAGATGCCTCGCGTATCGTCATAAGATCCAGAAGCATATCGGATGATGACGAACCAGAGGTGGAGATTTACAAGTTATTTAAGTTTAAGAGATCTAACCAGAACAGTTGCTATAACCAGAAACCCATTGTAAAGCAAGGGGAAACCATAAAGAAAGGTCAAATCATTGCCGATGGGCCTTCGTGCGAACTTGGAGAGTTAGCCCTGGGGCAGAACGTAATGGTCGCTTTTATGCCTTGGGGTGGGTATAATTTTGAGGATTCCATTCTTATAAGTGAAAGGGTGGTAAAGGAAGATATTTATACGTCTATCCATATTGAAGAGTTAGAGCTACTATCCCGCGATACGAAGTTAGGCAAGGAGGAGATCACAAGGGATATTCCAAATGTTGGCGAGGAGGCCTTAAAGAATCTGGACGAAAGCGGGATCATCAAGATCGGAGCTGAAGTCAATGCGGGCGATATCCTGGTCGGTAAGGTGACGCCGAAAGGGGAAACTCAGCTATCCCCTGAGGAGAAGCTGCTGAGGGCCATTTTTGGGGATAAGGCCGGAGACGTTAAGGATACCTCTTTGAAAGCCCCGCCAGGCGTCCAGGGCATCGTGATTGATGTGAAGGTTTTTTTCAGAAGAGGTGTTGAAAAAGACCAGCGAAGCCTTGATATCGAAGAACAAGAAACGCGACGACTCCGAAAGGATCTGCGGGATGAGATTGAGGTCATTGGGAGAAGTGCAAGGGAAAGATTACAGAAACTCCTTGTTGGGAAAAAGCTAAAAACAGACCTGCATGATAAGGGCACAGGTGATGTCCTCATGTCTGTCAACAAGACAATAAAAATGAATGATGTCAACAGGGTTCCGATCGAGGGCTGGGCAGGTGCGGATTTGAAAACCAGCATGGATATCATCGAGAGGCTTGAATCTGTCATTGAGCGTTATTCCACAAAGGTGTCAGAGATCACGACTAAATCTGAGGAAAAAATAACAAGACTGGGTATTGGCGATGATTTGGCGCCGGGCGTGGTCAAAATGGTAAAGGTCTATGTGGCTATAAAGCGTAAATTGTCTGTGGGCGATAAAATGGCCGGTCGTCATGGTAACAAGGGTGTCTTGTCCAGGATTCTTCCAGTTGAGGATCTGCCTTATTTTGCTGATGGAACACCGGTTGATATTGTCCTGAATCCTCTTGGTGTTCCCTCGAGGATGAACGTTGGACAGGTACTGGAAACGCATTTAGGATGGGCTTCCCACGAGTTGGGTAGGCAGGTTGGCGAACTGTTAAAAAAGATGGAAAATTCCGATGAATTGAGACAAAAGCTCAAGGATGTGTTTTCGGAAGAGCAGTATGATAGATTTTTTGAGAACTGCAGTGACAAGGAGTTAGTAGATAAGGCGCATTTGTTGACAGACGGAATAACTATGGGTTCCCCTGTTTTTGACGGGGCAAAAGAGGATGAAATAAGGAAGTGTCTGGAACAGGCAGGATTACCCCTGACCGGCCAAACAACTCTATACGATGGCCGAACCGGCGAGCCTTTTGATCAGGATATAACAGTTGGTATTATGTACGTAATGAAACTGCATCACTTGGTAGATGACAAACTGCATGCTCGCTCCATCGGTCCATATTCGCTGGTCACCCGGCAACCCTTGGGAGGAAAGGCTCAATTCGGTGGTCAGAGGTTGGGCGAAATGGAGGTCTGGGCCATGGAGGCCTATGGTGCTGCGTATACACTTCAAGAGTTCTTGACCGTAAAGTCCGATGATGTGGCAGGCAGAACCAGGATGTACGAAAGAATCGTAAAAGGTAATAATGTCCTTGAGGCAGGACTCCCGGAGTCATTCAAAGTCTTGATGAAAGAACTCCAGAGTCTTGGTCTGCAGATAGAGATCTTCGAGGATACTCAGGCATAGATCCAATAAAGTCAACCAGTTCTGAATTCCCGCTTTCGAGGTAGTGACGGCCGTGGAGACTTTTTACGAGACCATCACTACTTAACCACTCAACCAAGAAAAAGGAGAGGGGCATTGGAGGAATTATACAGTTTCTTTGCTAAACCAAAAGATCCGTCGAGCTTTGATGCTGTCAAGATCTCTTTGGCCTCGCCGGAAAAGATCAGAGAGTGGTCCTATGGTGAGGTCAAGAAACCTGAGACAATCAACTACAGGACATTCAAGCCGGAAAGAGATGGACTGTTTTGTTCAAAGATATTCGGTCCTATCAAAGACTATGAATGCAATTGCGGCAAGTACAAACGAATGAAACACAGGGGCATTGTCTGCGAAAAGTGCGGTGTGGAAGTAATTCAAAGCAAAGTCCGCCGCGAACGTATGGGTCATATTGAACTTGCAGCACCGGTTGCACATATCTGGTTTTTGAAGTGCCTTCCATCCAAAGTGGGCAATCTCCTGGATCTGACGTTGAAAAACCTGGAACGGGTCCTCTACTTTGAATCCAGTATTGTGATTGATCCTAAGGACACACCCCTTGAGACAGGCACTCTCTTGACTGATGAACAGCTTCGTCAAGCCAGGGAGGACTTTGGTGATCGCTTTGAAGCAGGTATTGGCGCCGAAGCGATTCAGGCGATGTTGAAAAGGCTGGATTTGGACGAGCTTTCCCAAACCCTCAGAATTGAAGTGGCTGAGACCAAGTCGGATGCAAAGCGGAAAAAGTTTGTCAAGCGCCTGAAAATCATTGATGCCTTCAAAGAGTCCAAAAATAGACCGGAATGGATAATTATGGACGTGATTCCGGTGTTGCCTCCTGATCTCAGACCACTTGTCCCACTTGATGGAGGTCGGTTTGCCACGTCTGATCTGAATGACCTTTACAGGAGGGTGATCAACAGGAATAATAGACTCAAAAGGCTCCTCGAACTGGATGCCCCTGATATTATTATAAGGAACGAGAAAAGGATGCTCCAGGAAGCAGTCGATGTCCTGTTTGATAATGGGAGAAGGGGCAAGGTTGTGACAGGGCCGAATAAGAGACCTTTTAAGTCTCTCAGCGATATGCTCAAAGGAAAACAGGGCAGATTCAGGCAGAATTTGCTTGGGAAAAGGGTGGATTATTCAGGGCGCTCAGTCATTGTCGTTGGCCCTGATCTTCGGCTGCATCAATGTGGGCTGCCAAAGAAGATGGCCTTAGAGGTTTTCAAGCCCTTCATCTACAGCAAATTGGACGAGCAAGGACGAGTTGGGAGCATCAAAAGTGCAAAAAAGCTGGTTGAAAAAGAAACAAAGGAGGTCTGGGATGCGCTTGACGAAGTGGTCAGGGAATACTGCATTTTGCTGAACAGGGCGCCAACCCTCCACCGGTTGGGGTTTCAGGCATTTGAGCCCGTTCTTATAGAGGGTAAGGCCATCCAGCTTCATCCTTTAGTGTGTACTGCTTTTAATGCCGACTTTGACGGAGACCAGATGGCAGTACATGTGCCCCTGTCCATCGAGGCTCAGATAGAGGCGAGGGTGTTGATGATGTCCACAAACAATATTCTGTCACCTGCGAGCGGGGAGCCCATTATAGTTCCAAGCCAGGACATTGTTTTGGGAATCTATTATTTGACGCGCGAAAGGCCATTCTGCAAGGGAGAAGGGAAGATTTTTTCCGGTCCACAAGAAGTGAGGATCGCATATGATGCAGGCGAGTTGGATTTGCATGCCTCAATCAAAGTCAGGTTAGATGGAAGGCTTGAAGAGACCACTCCGGGCCGTGTAATTCTCTATGAAATTCTCCCTGAATCTATCCCGTTCGACCTTGTTAACAAGGTGATGTCCAAGAAGGAATTACGTTCCTTGATCAACGAGTCTTATCGTAGGGCTGGCACGAAAACTACAGTCATTTTGGCGGATAGGCTGAAGGATATCGGTTACAAATATGCTACTATGTCCGGTATATCCATTTCTATGAAAGACATGGTGATTCCCTCCAAAAAAGCCAAAATTATACGGCAGGCAGAAAATGAAGCCAATAAAATTAATGATCAGTATGTGGACGGGCTCATTACTGCTGGAGAAAAATACAACAAAGTTGTGGATATCTGGTCCCAGTCCACAGAAGATGTGGCATATGAGATGATGCAGGAAATGTCCATGGAGACGATTAAAGATCCAGCACAAAAAGCATTTAAGATTAATAGCTTTAATCCTATCTATATGATGGCTGATTCAGGGGCAAGGGGAAGCAAGGATCAAACGAGGCAGTTGGCCGGCATGAGAGGACTGATGGCAAAGCCATCAGGAGAGATCATCGAGACGCCCATTACTTCCAACTTCCGGGAAGGCCTAAGCGTATTACAGTATTTCATTTCCACGCATGGAGCAAGAAAAGGTCTCGCCGATACTGCCCTCAAGACGGCCAACTCCGGGTACCTGACGAGAAGACTCGTGGACGTATCCCAGGATGCGATCGTTGCTGAAGAGGACTGTGGGACCATGGACGGTATCTGGGCGGAGCCCCTTGTTGAGGGCGGCGAGATTCTTCAAAGGGTCGGGGAACGGATCTTAGGTCGCGTGGCACTGGAGGATATCAATGATCCGGTCACGGGAGAATTGTTAGTTGCAGCCAACGACATGATCAATGAGAAAGATGTCAATAAGATAGAGGATGCCGGTTTAGAAAGGGTCAAGATCAGATCGGTGTTGACGTGTGAAACGAAACGAGGCGTTTGTAAAAAATGCTATGGCAGGGATCTGGCCCATGGCCATGAGGTCAATATCGGAGAGGCAGTCGGTATTATTGCAGCCCAGTCCATCGGTGAACCCGGAACCCAGCTTACTATGCGGACATTTCATATTGGTGGTACCGCAAGCAGGAGAGTGGAGCAATCCACCATACAGCCCAGGAATAAGGGCCAGGTAAAGTTCGTTAATCTCAAAACGGTCGAGAACGAAGAGGGCAACCTTGTAGTTATGAACCGTAATGGCGAAATTGCTATCCTGGGCAAAGATGGGAGGGAGGCAGAGCGATGCCCGCTTACATACGGCGCCATCTTGAAGGTTCGTGACGGGCAGCAGGTCAAATCCGATCATACCTTGGCTGAGTGGGATCCCTTTACAATACCGATCTTGACGGAGGTCCCCGGTGTTGTCAAATTCGGCGATATTACGGAAGACCGTACAATGAAGGAAAAGAGGGATAAGGTCACAGGAAAGATAAGCAGGGTGATTATTGAGCCAAAAGATATTGAAGCAAGACCACGGATTTCAATCAAAGATGAAAAAGGAAAGACCAGCGCCTTGCCGGGAGGTGATAAGGCTAAAGCCCGTTATTTTCTGCCTCTCGGTACGATCCTTATGGTCAGCGAGGGGGATGTGTTGGCGGCCGGTTCTGTCTTGGGGAAAATTCCCCGTGAAACTACAAAGACGAAGGATATTACAGGAGGACTCCCACGGATTGTGGAACTGTTTGAAGTGAGAAAGCCAAAAGATGCGGCCATAATTAGTGAGATAGACGGTGTCGTATCCTTTGGAAAATATACCAAAGGGAAGAGAAAAATGACAATAACACCCGAAGCAGGTGATCCGGTTAACTATTTTGTTGCAAGGGGAAAGCACGTTAGTATCTTGGAAGGAGATTATGTGAGGGCAGGCGAAGCCTTGATGGACGGCTCGGCAGAGCCCCATGACATTCTGAGAATTAGAGGCCGTAAAGAACTGGCAAAATACTTGGTGGATGAGGTCCAGGAAGTTTATCGACTGCAGGGTGTGAAAATTAACGATAAACATATTGAAGTTATTGTCCGGCAAATGTTGCGACATGTAAACGTGACGGACCCGGGGGATTCGCATTTCCTTTTGGGAGAGCATGTTGAAAAATGGCGTTTTAATGAGGAGAACGAGAAGATTGTTGAACAGGGAGGAACACCGGCAACTGCTAAAATCCAGCTTTTGGGGATCACCAAAGCTTCCCTTAGTACGGAAAGTTTTATATCTGCTGCATCCTTTCAAGAAACAACAAAGATTTTGTCGGATGCAAGCGTGGCTGGAAAGGTGGATCACCTTAAAGGTCTTAAAGAAAATGTGATTATGGGTCGGCTGGTGCCCGCCGGTACAGGACTAAAATTTTACAGGGATATCGAAATGGGGGTTGCTGAATAATTTTTCCGGCATATGTTGAAAAGATGTTGACAAATCTTGTTACGGGAAATATAAGGAAGGATTTGCTGATCAAAACATTCCCGGGATTATACAGTAGCGATTTAAGAGTTTCAGGGTAAGCACCAAGGAGATTATATGCCTACCATTAACCAGCTTGTTAGAAAAGGTCGTCGCAAGTCTAAGAAGAAGATCAAGACACCTGCCCTGCAGGGTGCGCCTCAAAGGAGGGGGGTTTGTGTTCGTGTTTACACATCAACACCCAAGAAGCCTAACTCTGCCTTACGAAAGGTCGCCCGGGTAAGATTGACTAATGGAATTGAGGTCACTTCGTATATCCCCGGCATGGGGCACAATCTTCAGGAGCATTCGGTAGTTCTTATACGTGGAGGACGAGTCAAGGATTTGCCCGGGGTTAGATACCACGTTGTCAGGGGTACGATGGACACGACCGGCGTAGACGACCGTCGCCAGGGTCGATCAAAATATGGAGCTAAGCGGCCAAAAAGGCTTTAGCCCTCCCACTAATTTTCTGATTTAATTAACTTGTCTCAAATTTTGGAGATGCTTTATGGCCAGGAAAAGAGTGCCAGCCAAACGAAAAACGATACCTGATCCAAAATATGATAGCGTTCTTGTGGCCAAGTTCATCCACAATCTGATGAGCAAGGGGAAGAAGAACATTGCCCGATCAATTCTTTACGAGTCGTTTGACATCATACATGAGAAATTGAAACAAGATCCTTTGGAGGTTTTCCAGAAAGCGCTTGAAAACGTGAGACCCACTGTGGAGGTGAAATCCAGACGGGTCGGTGGGTCTACTTACCAGGTACCTACGGAGGTAAGGCCGTCAAGAAGACAGGCTCTTGCCATCCGGTGGCTTATCAATTTTTCCAGGGCAAGGGGTGAAAAGACAATGGCCGGCAAACTTGCCGGCGAGTTAATTGACGCTCTCAATGGGAGAGGATCTGCGGTCAAGAAGAAGGAAGATACACACAGGATGGCCGAGGCTAACAAGGCCTTTGCACACTATCGCTGGTAGAGCGTAGGATTGACAATTGATAATTGAAGCTTTCCAACAGCCAGGTTTTTGTTATTTGTAGACGGTGAAAGAGGCCAAGCAACGGCGCTGCTTATTTGCGGGATATTAGGGAGGATGTGAGATGAGCAAGAAGAAGTTTGAGAGGACCAAGCCTCACGTGAACGTGGGGACAATAGGGCACATAGATCATGGTAAGACGACGCTGACAGCGGCTATTACGAAGCATTTAGAGAAGA
>JAYEIR010000148.1:0-2942 GCA_034660135.1 Thermodesulfobacteriota bacterium | reverse complement strand
AGTTCAGCCTGTAGCCAATTTTAGCATCTTTTCAGGTTTCTCAAATTGACTAAGACGATGTGTTGTCAAATCATAGGCGGCTTGAGCGTTCATCCAAAACTCTGCGCTCATGCCAAGCGCTGCTTCCAGAAGCTGAGCCATCCTGGGTGAAATGCCCCGCTTCTCCCGACAGATCTCATTGATTACTCGCGGATTAACTCCTATATGACGCGCCAGGGCCGACTGAGAAATGCCCAATGGCTCCAGAAAATCTTCATAAAGAAATCTTCCCGGATGGGTGCTAACGCGAAATTTGGGTAACATAGTTCAATCTCCTCAATGGTAGTCTGTCAATTGCACCTCGTATGCATGATCATTGATCCATTTGAAAATAATTCGAAACTGATCATTTATACGAATGGAATAAAAACCTGATAGATTGGCGGAAAGCTTCTCAAGTCGGTTTCCAGACGGAATCCGAAGCTGTTCCAAACCTGTAACAAAATTTATCATATCCAGTTTCTTGACAGCACCTTTTTCAAGCTCCGACGACACCTGTCTAACTCGCTCTCCATTGAAAATCTTTTCTGTTATCTTGTCGCCAAAACTCTTGATCATAATCACAGCCTCTTCTTACAAGAATACCCCAATAAAGGTATACCGTCAAGCGTAATAAAAATATCCGTCTCAATTTCTGATTTTCCGCCCCCTATTTCCCATATTATGTTGTAACCAGAAATTTGGAAACTCAACGGTAAGCTTTTGATGGTAACACTTCAGGTGTTTTGAAATCCTGATCCACAGGGAAAGCATTCCAGAAACCCTCCAGCCTCCGGCAACGAGGTAAAGAATCCGGTCAATCCAGTGAATCCTGTGAGAGCCGGGCTTGTAACAAAACCGGGGGGATGGCCGTGGAGCAGTGCATCGGCACATATTTCCGGTCATGATGATAACCTTATAAAGGTTGCCCCGCTGCTTGAAATAACAGGAAACAAGTGGGAAAATTTCTTAAGTGCTGCGATACGTGAAGAGGAGATAATGAAAATGCGGGGACATGAACATACAGGCCGTCCACTTGGCAGTGGAAGTTTTGTAGAGAATCTGGAGAATACACTTGGCCGTATTTTGAAACCGAAAAAGGCAGGCAGAAGACCAAAGAGCAAACAGAAATAGGTATGGTGTCCCCGGATTTGGAGTTGGATCCCTTTCTCTTCACGATTTAGCGCTACCCTTGCCCAAAGAGATTCAACCGCCTCTTTTCTTCATACACCTTTTCTGATAACAGCTCTCTGAGTAATGCCTGATAGGAAGTCATCCCCCTTATCCGTGCCAGCCTGCGCAGATCATCTATGATGAACCCTGGCAGAGAAACCGAAGTTTTAAACATCTTCAGCTTCCCTCCGTACTTGGGAACCACCTTCATGGGCTCTCTTATGACTTCAGGCCTTTCAAGGTCAAAATCGCTGAGTTCGTAATGCTCAGTAATATCCTCTGTCTTGTTATTTGGAGTATTTTTCATAAATTTGCCTCTCATTTGTCTTCATGTCCCTCGCATGTATTGGCCGAGCTACTTCACCTGATTTATGCTGAAATACGACGAAAAGGCGGCGCCCGCCAAAGGTGCGGCCCAATAATACACGACGATCAGAGATTTTCTTATGAGGGAAAATAGTAAAAGGGGGATTATTAAAACACTGTTCGATCTCTTCCGCTGTTACCCCATGCTTTATTTCGTTTTTCCAGAGATTCCCTTCATCCCACTCTATATACCGGTATCGTGCATTCATACGAGAAAGTGTACTCTCGATGCGGTATCAAGTCAAGGTTAATTCAGGGATTGCTTCGAGGCTGAAGCAGCACCAACAAGACGCCTTAATGATTCAAATAATCCTGCAAAATCCCGTCTATCCTGTCCCAATATAGGAAGTCACCCTGGTGAAATACGCTACCGAATCCGGGGACATGAACATACAGGCCGTCCACTTGGCAGTGGAAGTTTTTAAATAGGGTCTACTCTTGTCTCTTGATCGCTGTTTGCTCATAATTTTACTATGTCCGGAACGTTGATCAGGATTAAAAAAGGTAAGAAGATCAAGAATGAGAATATCAATAACGTTTTGGAATTTGGAAAGACAAATTGATCAAGAGCTAAGAGTAGACCCCCATTCAGTAATATTTCTGTTGAATAAATATATTTGACATGGTCTAAAATATGGATTAGCATAGCTATAATAATCCACATTATAAAGGTGTAATATGAGAACAATTCAGATGACCCTTGATGATGATCTTGTCAAAACGGTTGACCACGTTTCGAAGCAACTCCGCACAAGTCGTTCTGCTTTCACACGAAAGGCGCTTCGTGAGGCGCTTACCCGCTACAACCTTGAGCAAATGGAGCGCAAGCACCTCCAGGGGTATAAGCGGCACCCGGTTGCTGCCGATGAGTTTTCGGTCTGGGAAACAGAGCAAGCCTGGGGTGATGAATGAAACACGGCGAAATACGCTGGTACAAGTTTTCAAAGCCGGACAAAAAGAGGCCGGTTCTTATCCTGACACGAGATTCCGTGTTGGAATATCTTGGTGAAGTAACTGTCGCGCCCATTACAACTATAGTCCGCAATATACCATCCGAAGTGTTTCTTTCGAAAGCCGACGGCATGCCCCGGGATTGTGCTGTCAACTGTGATCACTTGCAAACTGTTTCGAAGGGGAAAATCGGATCATTGATCATGTCCCTGCCTCTGGGAAAGATGGTTGATGTTGGGCGGGCAGTTCGCTTTGCCCTCGATATTTGAGACGGGAACGGCCGAACCGCTTTTTAAAAAACAGGGACAGGCACAGCAATTCCCAGCGGGGTTATAACTGCCTAATATTGTTGACTTTCTCAAAGGAACTTTCGTAAACTTCGAACATCAAATATCAATAATATCAACAAGTTATCTTGTTTTTGGCCGGAAATT
>JAYEIR010000147.1:0-2945 GCA_034660135.1 Thermodesulfobacteriota bacterium | reverse complement strand
AAAAATATCGGGAATTCGGACGGTACGGGCCGATCTTTCTGATCTTGATCGTGATGCTTGACAACTTTGCCCATACAGGAATATTAAGTCGAATACTCATCGGACCCATGAAGTATCTGGCCCATCTGTTTTCCGGCATTGTATTCTAAGGGTTCAGGAAGAGAAATAAAAATGAATCTGTCCCCTTTTTTTGGTAGACCTCATTTCACAAGGGGTTTATTTGATGTTGACATTTACTGGTGGTTTCGTCATACTATGTAGGACTTTTTGGACAGGGGCCTGTGTTGAGAATTTCTGATTTCGAATGGGACGAAGGCAATTCTCTACATCTTCAGTTCGGTCACGGCATTGAACCTGAAGAAGCAGAAGAAGTCTTTGCCGACAAGCCATTTTTTAGAAAAACCAAAAAGGGACACTATGCGGTTTTTGGCCGGACACTGGGCAGGAGATATATGACAATTGTCTTTGAACTCAAATCTGGAGGTATTGCCAGGCCCACAACCGGCTGGGATATGGACAGGGCAGAAATTCGATACTATAAAGAGCATAGAGGTTAGGAGATGAAGAATGCAAAGAAGGATAAGGACTGGATCAAGTATTATGAAGAAAGGGATATTTTAAATGAAGTTACTGATGACCCCGCCGATCTTATTCTTGCCGAGGGCCTTCGCCAGGAAATCTTCTCAGGCAAGCAAAAAAGGAATTTGAAAAACGTTACGATTAAAATTGATCCTCTTCAAATTATGGCTATCAAAAAGCTCTCCACCATGAAGTCGATTCCCTATCAAACACTCATCCGACATTGGCTTGCAGAAGGTATAAAACAGGAGTTGGATTCAGTCGTCCAGTAGCTATAAGGCCTTTTGATTCAATGGCATCGAATTCCGGGGACATGACACTTACTTATTTACTGTTGCCGTATTTCCGGGGACCTTCTTGGAGAGGGGGCACAATATCCGCATAATTTAGAGCACCAAGAATTCCACAGGGTGGGAGTTCGGAACCTCCATCCCGTGGAGAAGTTCTAAAACAGTAAGACGCCAAGCATAATACTAACTTGTCTTACGTGAGCTTTTGCCTTTTGGTTTCGGCTTCGCAGGAAAGTAATCACATTGTTTGCAGAGTACATCAATCATTCGCTTTAAGTTCTCCATGGGGACCATCATGCGGGCCTCTTCCTTCAATCCCCCGGGAAGTGCTGTGCTGAAACAAAGATAATTCAGTCCGTCGGATCTGGTAGAGATCATAAGGTTGTCAACGAAAACCGTAGGCAGGGTTTCGTTGATGGGGATCTCCGGAATCTTTTTCTTTTTATTATTGGACATAATCATTCCTCCTTACACCTCCGGTCTGGGTCAAACCATCAAAAAATACCTCTGGAATCTGACTGACCTCGGGCGTAAGATAGCCACCCAAAAAAGGGGTCTTTATCTGTTTAAACGTGTACTGAATCTTAGTCTCAGGCTCCACAAGTTGAAATCGTCCATCTTCAGTTTCTTTGAAAAGTTCAATTGATTTCCTCAAATAGACCATTTTATCTGAAAATTGAGTCTGAAAAATAAATCCCCGACGAATCCTGCGATGTTTGTGAAGGGCCTGACGGGAGATACCTAACATGGTTGCCGCTTCGGCTGCTGAAACAAAATCTCTGAGGGGGAAGGATTGGAGCTTTTCATCAAGCGCAAGCCTTCGGATTTTCTCAATCTCTTTAATGGTTTCTGGTGGAAAAGCCAAATCCTCACACTTGTTACACTTCATGTATTCGACTGTCTCAACGGTAAATGGGCCGACATATTCATCAGTGAGTTCAAGGTTCCCGTGGTTAATTATGTATCTTCCCCCGCATTGATTACATCTCATGGTTTCACCTATATCCTTTTGAAGCTGTCGACTATCAGAATCTCTGTCTCTTTGTCGATATAGAAATGAATATACACGTCCTCGCCTTTCAGGTTGTATGCTTTGTAGAAATCAATAGGAATCTTTGGGGCAAAATAAGACTCTCCGGGCTTGTAGAAGTGTTTGGGTTGTAACTTCTTTAAAGCATCCAGTATATCGGGCAACTCCCACGCAAAATCTTTTCGTGCACCTTCAAGGGCGTTCCTTCGAATAATATACTTCTCAGTCTCAATAAGCTTCTTAACTTTCCCAAGGCTGTAATATGGCTCAGTTCGACCGTAAACATGCTGCCTTTTCTTTTTTTTCACCATAGTTTGTCACAAGCGTTGACAGTTGTCAACTCTTTTGGGTTGCTTTTTTAATCTATACCCTGGATCTGATTCTTCCTGATCAGCCGAACCGTACAGTATGGACCCGTATGCTGCGAGGTGTGGGAGGGGGGAGAGTTGTGAGCCCCCCCCAATACCAATGTGCATTTATCATGTAAAATTGATTTTCTTGTTAAATTCCATGCCTTTTTCAATCAACCAGGGATGAATGATTTTTACCAAATCTCTTGCTGCGAAAATATATCTTTTACATGCGTGTGAAACAAACGATTTGCATGCTTGTTTAAATATAGATCCAGTAATGGCACCAAATAAACTACCTGATCCTTTCATTAGAAGGGATACATATTCCTGTTCTCGCATTTTGTAGACATTGTAGCTTGATTTCTCATTATCATCTCTTTCGATTTGCTCAGGATTATTCATTGCACTTATTCCACTTTCCACATTTGCACGGTATTGTAATGCTCGATTGTTGAATGCCGTCCCCTTATTCAGCTTGAACTTTAATTGTGCCGCCCAAAAAGCAAATGCGAGACAGAAGTAACTGATTTCATTTCCATCCCAGACATTATAGGGATCTTCGGGCATTGTTTCCCTATGATTACTGAAAAATTCCTCCATCATCTCGGATGCGAAGTCAATCCAAGGATCGTCCACCCATTCGTCCATTGCAGGTTCCTTTCAATATTGTACATCAAGTTGTAGTAATTGGGG
>JAYEIR010000146.1:0-2948 GCA_034660135.1 Thermodesulfobacteriota bacterium | reverse complement strand
TATCTGGATTCCGGTTGAAGTTGAACCTGTGAACAGTTACCTGCCCCTTAACGAATTTCCAAAATCTCAAATTCCTGAATCCCCCGGGGCGTCCTCACCTTCACTTCCTCACCTGCGCCTCTTCCGACCAATGCCTGACCCAGAGGAGAACTAACGGAAATCTTGCCCTTATCAGGTTCTGATTCATAAGGTCCAAGCAGTTGATAGGCAACTTCCTCATCTGTTACGAGGTTATACAGCAAGACAGTGTGGCCAAAAACAACCCGATCTGCCGGGCCGCCCTCCACATCAATCACTTCGGACTTACTTATCACGTTCTCCAACTCATTGATCCTGCCTGTGAGCAATGACTGCACCTCCTTGGCAGCATGATATTCTGCATTTTCACTAAGGTCACCATGGCTGAGAGCCTCTTCTATGGCCTTAATGTTTTTTGGCTTCTCCACCTTTTTTAACCGGTTCAATTCTTGCCTCAGCTTTTCAAGGCCTTCTCTTGTGAAAGGAACTCTCTCCATATGCACATCTCTCCATATTTAATAGTTTGAAGGTCAAACCCCTATGCCCAATGCCTTGCCTGCCTGGCTGACTGCAAGGGCCACCAGATAAGCTGCAACCAGATTAAACGCGATCGAAAAGCCGGCCCAGCGCCAGGAACTCTCCCTGCGGATGCTGATTACAGTCACAAAACAGGGCACATAGAGCATGGTAAAGATAATCAGGGTAAAGGCCATGAGGGGATTCCAGTCTGGGTCGTTCTTGATCCTTGCAGACAGAGAACCTGTTTCATCAGGACTCACCTCACCGAGGGAATAGGCGGTCCCCAGGGTGGAGACAACCACCTCCTTGGCAGCAAAACCCCCAACAAGCGCAATGTTGACTCGATAGTCAAAGCCTAGGGGTCTTGTAATCTTTTCGAGGTGTTGACCGAGCCAGCCGGCGATTGTGTTTTTAAGAGCGGCCTGGTGTTCTTGCATATCTACACTCTTTATATTGCCTCTCAACCTGAGGTAAAGCTCGGAAGCTCTCAGGTTCCCGGCATCAAGTTCTCCATCGGTGATCTCCCCCCCTTCCAAGAGGGAAGTTGTTCGTATTAATGAAAAAAATGGGCTCTTTCTTATTTGTTCAAGAGTGGTGTTATCTTTATCCTTCACAGCCCTGGAGTAGGAATCATAAAGCCGGTTTAAGTCAGCAAGGCTTTGTTGGCCTTTGAGTAATTGTTTTACGTCGGGTGACGCAAGAAAGCTCTTAGTAAGGCTGTTACGGTGATCCTCAAAGGGCCTGGAATGTTCTTTGGAAAGTCCGGGATAGGTCATCATGGCCCAAAGAATGATAGAGAATACCAGGATAACAGTACCTGCTTTCTTGATATACTCCCAGGTCCTTTCCCATGTGTGAATAAACAGTCCCCTGAGCGTTGGCAGCCTGTAAGGAGGCAGTTCCATCACAAACGGGGTCTTTGGACCTTTCAGTACAGTGGATCGAATCAGTTTGGCCGCTAACAGTGCAAAGGCCCATGAAATAAGCGTTAGAATAAACATCATCCGGGCCTCGTGTTTTGGGAAAAAGGCCCCTATCAGCACGGCATATACAGGCAACTTGGCCCCACAATTCATGAACGGGAGCACGAGAAGGGTTGCGATTCTCTCCTTTGGATCCCGTAAAGTCCTCGTAGCCATGGCCCCCGGCACCGCACATCCCCCTGAGATCCCACCGCTGACGATAAGTGACATAACCGAATTCCCATGAAGCCCGAACCAGCGCAGCACCCTGTCTAACATATATGCTACTCTCGCCATATAACCGGAGTCCTCCATGATGGCGATTGCAAAAAACATAAACATGATCAAAGGCACAAACCCGAGCACTCCACCTACTCCATCTATGATCCCGGATACAATTAGAGATTGCAGATTTCCTTCCGGGATAACGGATGAGGCGGTCCCGCTCAACAGGTCAAAAAAGGCATCGAACCACCGGAGGGGCACCTCGCTGCCCCAAAACGTGAACGCATAGATCCCGTAAAGGATGGCTATCATAAGGACAGGCCCAACAACCCGATTTGTCAAGACCTTATCAATCTTGTCTGACAGGTTCAGGCGTGATTCGGTTTTCCTCTTGATTGTTTTCTTGGTAATGCCGGCTATGTATCCATAACGATGGTCCGCAATAATGCCCTCAGGTTCTTCGTTCAGGGTGCCCATTATGTGCTTTGATACCTTCTTGCATATGGCATCTATTTCCTGGCCCAGATCAGGGTCCCTTTTTAATAGATCAAAAATCTGTTCATCTTTTTCCAGACATTTAATTGCCCGCCATCGTGAAGGATATTTTTTGTCAAAGACCCTGGACTTCTCTATTATTTCTTGAATTTCATGAAGGCCTTCGTCAATGTCCATGCCATACGAAATAACGGCTGGATTCCATTCCGGATCATCCTTTGCCGTTTCAACCACCTTGTCTAAGAGTTCCTTGATCCCCTTGTTTGCCCTGGCCACCATTGGAACAACCGGCACACCCAGCAATTCACCCAAGAGCCGGTGATCCACGCTAATGCCTCTGGCATGTGCAATATCCATGACATTGAGGCCGATTATCAAGGGAATTCCCAATTCTTTTAACTGGATGGCGAGATAGAGATTTCTGTCTAAATTGGAGGCGTCGACAATATCAACCACCAGGTTTGGTCTCTCATTGATCAGAAAATCCCTTGCAACGATTTCTTCCAGCGAATAGGCAGTCAGGGAATAGGTTCCCGGGAGGTCAACAACCTCGATATCATATTCTTCATGCGTAACACGCCCGCACTTCTTTTCCACGGTTACACCGGGATAATTGGCAATCTGCTGCCTGGCCCCCGTGAGGGCATTAAAAACAGTTGTCTTACCTGAGTTGGGGTTGCCTGAAAGGGCAATAGTAATCTTTTTTTTCATAGCCTTGGTTCAGTTGTA
>JAYEIR010000145.1:0-2951 GCA_034660135.1 Thermodesulfobacteriota bacterium | reverse complement strand
CTGTTTCTAATATAATTTCGGGCATCTTACCTCCTTCATCAGCGTGATGGTAAACGTCACGATGCGTGTGGGAAAGGGGGACGTCTATGCTTTTATGCGTTCCTCACCCATGCCTTGAGAATATTAGTGTATTAGGGGACGTTGTTTGGTTGTTAGGTTATTGACAATCGTATCTTCAATTCTTCATTTCTGTCAAGAAAAATTTTCCCTTATCGATGTTCTGACTTAGAATGGGGGACGTTGCTATCTAACTGCGTTTCTCTCATTTTTCCTATTACCGCCCTTTCCGGATTCCGCCTGCTTCTCCTTTGCCATAAATCCAATCTTCTTTTTCGGCCTGTTTTCGATAAACAACAACTGATCGAGCGTTTCAAAAACAATTCGAAACTTTCCATCCGTGAAGCGGGACGCTGGTAGAAAAGTAACTTTCTTTATTCTTTTGGCACGGACCCGCCTGCCAACGGCTGCAGCGTAGCAATGGCGGGCAGGTTTCACGGATTACACCCCGGTTGAACACCCTGTAAGGCGCAGTAATGGGGGACGTTGTTTGGTTGTTAGGTTATTGGCATGAAGGTTTTTGGCACGGATTTCACAGATTACACTGTTTTGATTTTTGCCTTTGAATCCGGGCTTCCGGATTACAAAGGCACATCATCCTTCGGAGGAAAAGTCGCAGTCTAATGGGGGACGTTGTTTGGTTGTTAGGTTATTGACAATCGTATCTTCAATTCTTCATTTCTGTCAAGAAAAAATTTTCCCTTATCGATGTTCTGACTTACGGTAGGTGGACTCAAAGATAAGGCCTCAGCAATCTCTGTTCCCTGATATCCCAGATTTCGAATGGCCACATAGGTCACAATGGCACGAGCATGTGGAATGGGGGACGTTGCTATCTAACTGTAATGGGGGACGTTGGCAGGTTAGTTAGTTTTTATCAGTTCTCACAGGGCTTTTTTATCAATGCCAAGTTGTTTGAGCACCCCTGAGATAGTGCCAGCTTTTAAGTCTTTTACGCCCCAATCAGGAATCGTGTCAGTAATGGGGGACGTTGGCAGGTTTGTAAGGTTATTGCCTCTCTAACCCGACAAGGGCGAGCTCCGCACATAAAGTCCGTCCCCTTACCACCGCCTCGTGAACGCTCATTCGTTTAACTCCCAAAACCCTTGCCACATCAGCAGCCGAATGCCCTGTTTCCTCCACGGCCAGATAGGCAAAAGCAGACCGAGCTGCAGAATGCTTTCTTTGACGGCTTCGCGAGCAAATCACTTCTGGAGGCACTCCGAAATCCTCTGACACATCCTTTATCAGATCTTCAATCGCCTTCTTGGGTCCATATTTTCTTTCAAGCAATTTCTCAGACTGGCTCAGGGTCTCGCTCACAAAATCACCACTCCCCAAAATCCTCGCGTCCCCCTTCTCCCGTTCTTCTGCTTTACGCCCGAGAAGGCCCGCCGCATCTCCGCCGGCGCTTCGAACCAGGCCACCGCCCTGAATATTCAGGGCGCTTTCCTTGATCTATTCCGTTTTTGACGAATTGACGGTATCTTCGGCGGGCTACTTTCTTGGTTTCGCCGAAATGGAGGAGGACATCTTCGATGGTTTTCTCTGATAAAGGCTTTTCTTTTTTGACAGGATTAACAGGATTTTCAGGATTTCTTTGTTGTTTTTTTCCTTTTCCGGAAGAAAAGGAAAAAGACAATCCGCCTGCGGCGGAAGGGGTGCTGGGTGATTTTTGGCTGCTGACTTCTGACTTCAGATCTCTGATCTCTGGCATTAGGGGGTTTTTACGGCGGCCTAAGATGGCGCTGTGACCGGTCCAGGGGTATTTGTCAAGTTCTTGGAGATCTTTTACCAAGCCAGCTCTTAAAGGGTTTAGGTGGATGTAGCGGATCAGTTCCAGGAGGTACGTGTCTTCGTCGCACACAACGGATTTGTATCGGTTCTGAAAGAGGTGGCCCGAGCGTTTATGTCTTTTATTGAAGGTCACGGCGTATCCAGTCATTAAGCGTCGCATTACTTTGCTGAGTGGGGTTGGGCCCGTTCGTAAAAGGAGGTGAAAATGATTCGGAATCAAGGCCCAAGCATAGCATTGGGTTTGGGTTTCTTCGAGGATGTTGGCGAATCTTTCAAGGAAAGACTTCCTATCTTTATCGTCAAGAAAGATCTTTCGTCGTTCTATTCCCCTTGCCATGACGTGTTGGAGGAGGCCGGGGGCGTCAAGTCTTGGTTGGCGTGGCATAAAAAAACAACGGATAGCTGATTCAGGATGCAGTTAAATTTGCAATTGGTGGTTTGTCCATACTGGATCGGGAATGTCAACAGTGGTCATTTCAGCGCCAGGGTCAAAGGGCACTTCGGTATCCAGCATGTCTTCAGCGCCAACTCTTAAAGATTCAATAAGTTCCGCTTTTGTCTTCTCCTGTGCATTCACTCCAGGCAGGTCAATCAGCCATCCAATCCACCATTCACCAGATCTTTTTATAACTGCTCTGTATTTCATATTATCACCTCACAAAGGGTATGTCCAAATCCTTACAAATTTTCCTCGCTAATTCATCAACAACTTCATTATGTCTCGGAACCTCTGTTTTCAATGTTCCTCTTTGATAGATACTGTGTCGCCTACCTTCCCTCGACAAAAAACCATCATATTTTCTGATATGCTTTATAAGTTGTTTTCTCTTCATATAATTACTCACACAGGATTGATATACATCGTGTCCTTTGTCGAATAAATTCCTTCCGCGATCTATGCATCTGGTAACACTCTGCGGAATGGGGGACGTTGCTATCTAACTGCGTTTCTCTCATTTTTCCTATTACCGCCCTTTCCGTATTCCGCCTGCTTCTCCTTTGCCATAAATAATGGGGGACGTTGCTATGCGTTAGTAAAGGGGGACGTTCGTTCCGAACGTTCCTAACTCCAATGCACGTGTAATGGGGGACGTTGT
>JAYEIR010000144.1:9457-14296 GCA_034660135.1 Thermodesulfobacteriota bacterium | reverse complement strand
CTGATAACTGGTAACCGATAACTGGAAACTGTGAACGTTTACCTGATCAAGTACTCCCAGAGTGGCCCGGAATGCCCACGCGAATACAGCCTGGAAACTATTTTGGCGGTCTCCTCTCCACCTGCACCGAAAACCCAATTAGGACGACCTTTTGCATGAGACTCAACGCGCTGAATAATTTCATCACTGCTGATGAATTCAGACTCATAGAAAACAGGCTCTAATATACTCTGAGTTCCTGATATGTAACCCTCTTTCACTGCCATATCGTACAGTTCCGTGTAAGGAAAAATGCGTATGCCGCAGAAAAAGAATAAAACAGTATTGTGCAGTTTGGCAATATTTGAAAGCGTCTGTTCCACAGATTTTTTGGTCTCACCCGGTCCGCCAAAGAGGAAGTAGTGCGCGACATGCAATCCTGCATCAATTGCGGCTGCATGGGCATCAAAAACATGATCTGCCCGAAAGGGTTTTTTGTAGCATGCCAGCATATCATCCGACAGGGATTCCGTGCCAAACTCGACATGAGTAAGACCGGCATCAGCCATTGTCTCGTAATACTTGTCAGGCGGACTTGTAGGCGCAAAAAAGGCCCCCCACGGGATAGAGACACCAGCACTTATAAACGCACGTGCGACCTCAGTACTGTGGGAATAATCCGCGTTAAAAACCGAGTCAGCGATAAAGAGATATTTTGCCCCGGCCTCCTGAAGTTGGACGGCAGTATCTGCCGCCTCATCAGGGGGAATAAGTCTCAGGTCCTTGCCTTCAATATGGGGATAGGTACAATAGATGCATCGGAAATTGCAACCTCTCTTTGTTTGAAGGTTAAGCATCCCACTGTTCTTGAGGTAGAACTGAACGTGCCGGCTATGTGAATCAAAAATCCTGGTGAACGAACCGTCCCAGGGCCTTGGGATAAGTTTATCTTCGCCTTTGGCGATGATTCCCGGGATGTCGGAAACGTCTTCTTGATCTTCAATTGCCTTGAGAAGAAGGGGCAACCTTTCACCCTCGCCGATTATTCCGTAATCAGCGTCCAAGGCTTCCATGATTTCAGCAGGGAATAAGGTAAAGCCACTTCCTCCCAGGACCAGTGGCGCTCCGGACTGAACCCGGATCATCTCGACAACTTTCCGGTATTCCCCAATAAAGCCTCTTGGATCAGCCGTGTCGGTATTGTCTATATTCCGTAATGAAATCCCGATAACGTCGGGCGAGTAATCACGTATTGTCCTGCCTATTGAATCACTGCCATTAGGCGCGTTTATGTCTGCAATTATTACATCATGATCATGTGCAATTGCGCCCGCCACATAATCAAGCCCCAAAGGGTAGACAGGGTAGGGGGTAGTCAGGGTATTCGGTGAAATAAGCAGTACTTTCATTGTAACCTAAGACCTGCAATTAGCTTTTAGCAATTAGCCGTTAGCTTAAATGTTAAACTACAAGTATTTGTATAACTTTACGCTGAATTGAAACTTGCATTTTTTGATGCAACCGTATTGTCTGACAACTAATTGATTTTATGCAGCTAATAGCTAACGCCTAACCGCTAATTGCATTTTTTAGGTGTAATTAAAGAGAGCCCTTCTCCCGATTAGTTGATGTAAAGGGTTCGAGGATTCAAGGATTCAAGGGGTCGAGTGCTTTCTTTCTGACGATTAAATAAGTGCTTTAAGCATCCTCTGGACCTCTCCTACTCCTTGAGTGTCTCTAATTTAAATTTACCAGTCTCAATATAATGCAGGTCACCTATTGTTATTTTGAAAATTCCTAAACATAGCTGATATGACCTTTGCTAATTTTTTAACTCGACTCCCTGACCCCTTGACCCCTTGAATCCTTATAAGTTTATCACTTCAATGGCTGTCACAAAATTGCCCAGTCCGACGGCAAGCATGCCTTTTCCTTTAAGATGGAAGGATTTTTTGCCATACAGCCCCTCAGGTATTTCTCCTGTCTGTACAAACCGCAGAGCAAGAACCGCAGCCACTGCCGATGCCGATGCAAACTCACCGGTGAAAGTCCTGTAATCAATTATCGGTCCCCTGAAACCGGAAAGATATAAGAATTCATCTAATTGTTTTTGTCCTTTTTCTCGATGTGCACCCGGGATACCCACGAGAATAGCCCCGTATTCCTCATTAATCCTTTCCTGATCGCCAAGTTTGGATATAAGCGATGAGATAACAGGAGGATTGTTTTCCGAGTTCTCAAAGAAAGAAGGGAATATCCGTAAACCGCTGGACTTTTCTGCTCGTTTCAGGCAGAGGGCCCCGCCGCCGTTTGACAATGTCCTGTCTGTTAAAACCGATCTGTCAAACAGTCCGGATAATACCTCGTGTGATTCATCAGCTCCAATGACCAGCATAGTATCTTCGATGTTTTTTGCAAGGAGGCTCGCAACAAATAAAGATTGTTCAAATGAGTAGTCTCCTCCGGTCGTTGTGATATTTGGACCGGTTGATTTGAACTGGATTGCAATTTGACCAGCCGGCGCATTGTGTACCGATCCTATGAAGTCAGTGGGACTGGCAAACCGTTCATCAGATTCAAAAAGCCTGCTCAGGAAATCGTATGTTTCAGAAAGACCGCCCCAGCCTGTACCAAAAAAGATTGACGACGGCATGTCAGACAGTCCTGAGTTTTCATGGGCGGCAGTGGCGAGAGACAGGGCCATTCGAGGCAACCTCTTAAGACGCCTGACAGTCCTGACCGGCAGATCCAGGGATATTTCCCGGTTCGAAAGCATTCCTTTGCAGGTCCGGCCTTTTGAAATGCTTTCCACGGTCTTATCGGCATTTCCCGCTCCTGTAATGCAGGCACTTCCCATTACCGCCAACCACGGAGGTTTTTCCAAAGATACCGCCCGCCCGCGCCCTTCAGGGCTCCCAATCACAACTGAGGCGTTATTCCCGCCAAAGCCGAATGAGTTTGAGAGAACGGTTTGTATGCCTGCCTCAAAAGGTTTTTTGACCGGATTCAGACCTAATTCCGGATCCGGTATGTCACAACCGGTATTACCCGGGACCAGTTTGTCAGAAATACTCATGGCACATATTGCGGAATCAATTGCGCCTGCAGCGGCAAGGGGATGTCCCGAGGCTCCCTTTATAGATGACAGTAGGGGTTTTCTGTCACCAAAGAGTACGTTCAGTGCCCTTGCCTCGGAGAGATCGTTGTCAATGGTGCCTGTACCGTGCAAATTGATGTAATCTATATCCGTGAAAGAGATATCTGCATCTTTTATTGCAGCCTGCATTGCACTCAGTGCACCTGCACCTTCAGGATGTGGTGATGCGGGGTGATAAGCGTCGCATGATAAGCCCACGCCGAGAATTTCCGCAATTGCATTATCAGGCGCTTTCGGGCTTGCCACAAGAAGAAGCATTGCCGCACCTTCAGATACCGTCATCCCGCGTCTGTTTATGTCAAGGGGACGAGCCCCCTCAGGGTCTATCAATTGAAGTGAATTAAAACCGTAGTAAGTGAGGCGGCAGAGGGAATCCGCACCGCCGACAAGGACCTTTCCGGCTTGACCTGCTCTTAACATTTCCAGGGCAACCTTTATGGCTGTGGCCCCTGATGAACAGGCGGTTGAAATCGTTATGGCCGGCCCCTTGCACTTGAATTCACCGGCAATATATTCAGCTACCGAACCTGTTGAATGATACTTAAACAGTCCTGGTGCTTGATCACCTCTTTTCAGGTGTCCTTCGGTTGACAGCATCCCTCCAGTGGTTACACCCATCACGACCGCGTCGGGAGCATCCCCGAAATGTGACATTGCTTCTCTCGCGGCAATCAGGGCAAGTTGATGGGTCCGGGGAATACCTCCTGTTTCAAATAATCCGCGAACTTCTCCTACAGGTAAAGGTCTGCTTTGGGCGACAGGGAAGAGGCTTACAGGCCTGATTCCCGTTTTGCCTTTTCTAATTGAGTCTCTGGTCTCTGAAAGCCCGGATCCGAGGGGACTGATTAATCCGATTCCGGCAATATAGATGCGTACACTCGTCAATTATATCTCCGGGGATTTTTCATATATATACCCGGCCAGGGCCTTCAAGTTTGCGAAGACTTTTGCGCCGAGTTCCTGGTTATCAATTTTTACAGAATAATCTTTCTCAATCATCATAACCAGTTCCAGTATGTCTATGGAATCTATACCCAATTCTCCGCCAACAAGTTGATCCTCTTCATCGATATTATCAGGGGTTATGTCCTCGAAATTAAGTGTTTCAATTATCTTGACTTTTAGTTCTTCTAATAATTTCTGCATTGATGTCACCAAGTTAAAACCATCGTGAGTTCATATTGTTCAGGATTAAAAAAGTCGGTGAGATAAGTTCTGCATGTCTTGTCTCTTTACAGACTTGATAAAGTATCGTTATAATGTATTTCAAAAGTAACTGCTCAGGCTAATAACCTGAGCAGTTATTTCCAAACTATCATTATTATGTTGTCGGGTCAATCCGAATTTCCAGAGCGGAACTGCATTCACAAGTGCCTAAAGTTTAAAGTGCCGAGAAGTGAAATGCCTATGAATGAGCTAAAATGCATAGAGTGCCTAAAATGTATGGGGATATCCACTTGACTCAGGTAACCCCTACATGCAGCATCAGCATGGAAAAGTTTCGACATACCACTTTAACCAGTTGATATTACCCGTAGAGTAGCGTCAAAAGAAAAGCAGCCAACTGAAGTATGGACTCTATCTTATTGGATTTATACGATGTTGCCATTCTTGCGAAAGCCACATATCCATAGGCAAAAAAGAATGAGTACCCCAAATCTAAGCATTTTAGGCATTTTAGGCATTTCCAATTTTAGGCACTT
>JAYEIR010000144.1:0-9357 GCA_034660135.1 Thermodesulfobacteriota bacterium | reverse complement strand
GGGGGTTGCATCTATGACAGAAAAAAGCCTTGCAAAGGCGGCGATTGTTACAGGGGGGAGTAGGGGCATCGGGCGGGCTATATGTGTTGATCTGGCCAGTGCCGGATATTACATGGTCATAAACTACCGCTCAGACGACTCAGCAGCAGCGGAAACGCTACGCATGATAAAGGATGGTGGAGGAGATGGTGAGACAATCAAATTTGATGTCTCAGATTCAGATGAGACAAGAAAGGCTATTGATGATATCACCTCCCGGTTTGAAAATATCGATGTGTTAGTGAATAATGCCGGTATAACTGCTGATGGGTTGTTCGTTTTTATGCCCGAGCATGACTGGGATTCGGTAATCAATACAAGCCTGAAAGGATTCTATAACGTCACAAGGCCCGTGTTGCAAAAAATGGTCCCAAGAAAACATGGGGCCATCGTATCTATTTCGTCTTTGTCAGGGCTGATCGGGCAGAGAGGGCAGGCCAACTACTCGGCTGCAAAGGCAGGTCTGATCGGAACAAACCGGGCAATTTCATCTGAGGTTGCCAGGCTTGGTATCCGCATGAATGTTGTCGCGCCCGGATTGATCGAAACAGATATGATCAAGGATGTTCCGAGAGATTCCATCAAGCAGATGATCCCTATGGCAAGAGTCGGGCGCCCGGAGGAGGTCGCAAAGGTTGTTCGGTTTCTTTGCTCTGAGGATGCTTCATATATTACAGGCCAGGTAATCTCTGTTAATGGCGGGATGTATTGATATGCCTGGAAAGAAAGCGATGCACGCCGGAAAAACCAATATCCTTTCAGCGTTAGCCGTTGTCCTTGCAGGCTTTGTGCTTATTGGCTGGGCAGACAACCGGGAACAGATCAGAAAAGAGGCTGAGAAGGTCGAGACCATCCGTGCTGATTTTGTCCAGGAAAAACATTTAAAAATCCTTTCAAAACCTCTCGTTTCAAAGGGTCACTTCTATTATCAGGTCCCAGGATCTCTCAGATGGGAATATGAGTCTCCGATTCAAAGTATCTTGCTGATGCACAACGGGAGAATCAGGCGCTACATAAAAAGAGATAACAGCCTTACAGAAGATGCCGGTGCCCGGCTCCAGGCAATGCAGGTGGTCCTTCGGGAGATTATAAGCTGGCTTAATGGGCGTTTTGACAATAATCCGGATTTTGACTCTGTACTGAAGACAGGGCGGAAGATCGTGCTCATACCCACAAAACAATCACTCTCAAAGTTTATTAAGCGTATTGAGTTAATGCTTTCAAACAGGCCGGGAATAATCGAATCGGTCATGATATATGAAAGCGAAGATTCCTTTACAAAAATTGAATTCAAAAATGTGGAGATAAACAAGGGGATAGAGGAGTCAATATTTCGGGAGCCCTAATGAAAGGTGTCAGTTCGCTGCTTATCTTGCTGCTGTCTATGATTTCCTGCGCGGGTCTTCCGGGACCTGAACCCATAAATTCGTTGGTAACACCCGGCACTCCGAGGCAATGCAGCATCCCATTTGTCAGTAACAGATGGCAGTTTGTCCATTCAATTGAAGGTACAATGCCGAATGGGAGAAAGACCTTTGTAATCGGTGTAACAGATATTTCGCCGGACATGGAGACGATCCATTGTGTTATAATGACCATTGAAGGGCTTGTTGTCTTTGAAGGGCGGTCTGAACGCAGGGAGATGGTCATTAATCGCGGGCTGCCCCCGTTTGATTCCGGGGATTTTGCCGGTGGCCTTATGAATGATATAAGGCTGTTGTTCTTCAAACCGGACGGGAAATTGATCGACTCGGGCACGTTAGGCAACGGCTCATATGCCTGTCGTTATAAAAACGATAAGGATATAATTGTTGATGTAATCACTAATCAGGACAGGACCTGGGAAATACGGCAATATGAAAATGAGATCTTGATCCGTTCCATTAAGGCGCGTGCAGAGGGACCGGGATCTTCAGCAAACCAGAAGGGTATTCCTGCAAGAATCGAACTTGTTGCTCATGGACCGGTGAAATACACTTTGCTGCTTGATCTTATAAGGGCGATGAACATCGAACGAATTAAAAGATGAACATCGAACATCGAACGTCCAACATCGAATTTTGAATGGGAAAAGAAAAAACAAAAGATGAACATCGAATGGGAAAGATGAAGAAACAGGCATATGATTTAAAAGAAAGGCTGCCAATTAAAAAACCTGAACTATTAGATGATATTTTTAGGGGAACCAGAGGAATTAATTAAGATTTTTGTTACAAGTATAAAAGGCTGAAAAGAAACAGAAATAGCCGTTGAATGTTCGGTATTGGATATTTGTTTTTTCATTCGATGTTGGACGTTCGATGTTCGACGTTCAAAACAGCTTAGCGTTTATGGTCATGGAGGGGAGCCAAATAACGAAGCTCTCCACTGTCATAACGCCGAATAGTATACCGACTTTGTGAGAAGCTTCGAACGGGAGAGGTATTTATGAAATTTAGACTTATCTATCCAAAGTGGCCGAAACTCGAAAGACAGACCGAGTTTCACCTTCCACCTCATGGCCCGGTAGTTTTTGCCGCATCTCTCCCGGACTATGTTGACGTGGAATTTATCGATGAGAATCTGGAAGATATCAATTTTGATGATTCGGTCGACTTTGTGGGCATATCTGCAATGCTGACCGTGCAGATAAGGAGGGCATGGGAGATTGCCGATATATACAGGAAAAAAGGCATAAAGGTTATCTTTGGCGGAATTGCGACCATGCTTCATGCTGAGGAAACAATGAATTACGCGGATTCGGTCTTTCTTGGCGAGGCAGAAGGGAGAATGGAGAAGGTATTTTCAGATTTCAGGAATCACCAGTTACAAAAGGTATATGACTACTTGGATGACAGACCACCCATCGAAATTGTCGGCACTGCCCGCCGGGACATACTAAAAAGAGACCTTTACAATTACAAGGGTGTACAGATGGTGGATCTTGTCCATGCATCCAGGGGTTGTCGTTTTCACTGTTATCCGTGTGCTGTTGCGTACCTTGGCGGAAGACAATTTCGACCTCGTCCCATTCATAAGTCTATAGAAGAGATGGAGAGTATAGACAACAATCGACTGTTTATTGTGGACAATTCGCTTGCACAGGATAAACAATGGGAGATGGACCTGTTCCGGGAAATGATACCGCTTAAGAAGAAATGGTGCAGCCATCCAATCGAGGATAAGCCGGAAGTTCTTGATCTGGCGGCAAGGGCCGGCGCATGGTATGTTTACCAGGCGGTATTTGACATGTCTGACTATATCAAGGAGAGGATCAAACGATATCATGATTACGGAATAGGAGTTGAAGGCACCATTCTCCTGGGTCTGGACAACCACACTGAGGACTACATTAAGAGGATGATTGATTTTCTCCTGGAAATTGATCTTGACCTGGCAGAGTTTACGGTGCTGACCCCATTTCCCCACACAAAGGCGTTTGATCAACTCCAGAGGGAGAAGAGAATATTTTCATATGACTGGAACGAATATTCCGCAGACAAAGTTGTGTATTACCCAAAACATATGTCGCCGGAAAGATTGTATGAATTATTTCAGTATGCGTGGAATGCGTTTTATAAGGATGAACCACAAAGCATAAAGATGTTCAAGTTGCTTCAGCAGGTTTCAATTAAGGAAAAAGAGGACGACACATACACGCCGAGAAAGAGGGGCCTTGTTTCACAGGCGTTCGGGAGAGATGTTTAGGACTCAAGCAGGGACCGCACTTCCCCTGTCAGGCCTGAAATTGAAAATGAGTCACTTTTATAATCAGGCGTCAGGCTGCCTATCAGCTTAATCTCAATGGAGTTCCGGACGCATGTGTTGAACAGAAAACGTCCGGGTTTGAACAGAACATTCGTATTCCTTATGAGCAGGACTTTGATAGGCGCATTACATTGCCTCGCTATTTTAAATGCGCCTTCATTGAGCGTACCGATCCTGCTGTCACGACTTCTGGTCCCTTCAGGAAATACGAAAAAATTCCCACCTGACAGCAAAAAACCCCCAATGGTTTCCAGGCGCTCGATCACTAATGAAGCGAATTCCTGATCAGCGGTTGAAGGTATATACCCTGCCGTTTTTAACACCCAGCCAAAAATGGGAAGCTTGAAAAAAACAGCCTTTACTATGGTTTTCTGTTTTTGAAAGAGGGAGATCAACAGGATTGGATCGAGGTAGGATATGTGATTGCACACTATGACAGAGGAACGTATCCCATAGACATCGTCCTGAATGCGAATCTTTAGTCCGGGTGTTATCAACCTGACAAGCGAGAAAAAAATTCTATAAAAAATGTGGTTTAGCCGCTGGAAGGATTCCTCGCGATTCTTAGAGAATACAAATGCGGACAAATAGACCGGGGAGAAAAATACTACATAACCAAGGATAAAGTATGTCCAGACAATGAAGGTAACCAAAAAATCGATAAAGAATTTAATATGCTTGAGGAAAAATGGCATGCCAGGCTATTCAAATTTCTTGAGTATCAGGCTTGTATTAACTCCGCCAAAGGCGAAATTCTGGATGGCAGCGATCCGGATATCCGATTCAACAAGCTCCGGCACATGACGAATCATGGAACATCTTTCGTCCACTTCATCCAGGTTTAACGTGGGCGGGATGACCCCGTGTTCCATCATATACAAAGTGATAATGGTCTCGATAGCGCCGCATGACCCCATTGTGTGGCCCATATAGCTTTTCAGACCGGTGACGTAGGGTGACTCCCCATATACCTTGTGAATAGCCATCGCCTCGATAATATCTCCCATCTTTGTTGCGGTGGCGTGGGCACTTACGAAATCCACTTCATCAGCGCCAATTTCTGCATTTTCCAGCCCAAGTCTAATGGTCTGGGTTATCCCGTTAATATTAGGCAGTATTAAGTCTCCCCCGTTGTTGTTGCATGAGAAGCCGATGACTTCGGCAAGTATTTCGGCTCCCCTTTTTTTGGCAAATTCATATTCTTCCAGCATTACCGCACCTGCCCCTTCCCCCACGACAAGGCCGTCTCTGCCGGCGTCAAACGGACGAGGTGTGAGATGCGGTGTATTATTAAATTCAGTTGAACATGCAAGCAGATTGTCAAAGACAGCGATAGTTGTGGTGTCATATTCGTCAGCCCCTCCACAAATCATTGCGTCTTGTATGCCGTACTTAATGGTCTCATAACCAAACCCAATGGATTGACTGCTTGTCGTGCACGCGGTAGAGGAAGAGATTACCCTGCCCGTTATTTCAAACATCTTGGTGATATTGACCGCAGTTGTATGGACCATGGATTGAAGATAATCAACCGCCCCCACTGCGGCAAATTCGGAGCGGCAATCGCTGAAGAATGCCTTATATATGCCTCGTTGTACCGTTGGGCTTCCGTGTGTTGAACCGAATGCAACGCCAAGTCGACCGGATGTGACAAAATCATTATCCAGGCCTGACATCTCGATTACTTCCTTGGCTACCTGGCAGGCATAATAGGCTACCGGCCCCATGGTCTTGCGGTATTTACGCTTAAAATCATACTCAAGCGGGTAATCCACGGTTCCGAAAACCTTGGAATGGATATAAGAGGACAAGAGATCGTCTTCGCGCAATTTCTTTACCCCGGAAATCCCGTTGAGAAGGCTGTGAACAATCTCCTCTTTTGAGTGGCCGATCGGACTTATGGCCGAGCCTGCCGTAATTACTACTCTTCGTTCCATGATGTGCCCACCTGAGTTATACCTGACTTATACTTCCGGTCAGGACATCAAGATCTTGCTTTTGCCATTCTTTCAACATAATCACAAATCTCATTGATGGTGCGGATATCCATAGCCTGTTTTTTTTGTTCCATAGTTAGTTCTGAACCTAATAAGATTTCAATTTTGCTCAGGAGTTGGACGGCATCTATGCTGTCGAAATCATGTTCCTCTCTCAGATTGTCATCCAGTGACGGATTCTCTATCTCAAATTCCTCCTCAAAAATTTTGAGGATTTCAGATTGTATTTCTTCGCGTGTCATTTTGGGCGCCTTATTATCCAGAAACTTATAGTATTTATGAAGGAAAATCAATATGTTGCAGAAAAACCTCAGGATAAACCAAACGCCTCTCAGGCTATTGTGATTCACACCAAAAGTCAAACAAAAACGGGGATGGTTGGGACCCTTCGCCTTGTATCACCCTTTTCCCCGCCCCCTTTTCACGCTTAACGAGTGCTGTTATAAGGTCTTTACTTTCAGGTCATCCAACGGACTTCCCAGTGTTTCGAAATTGGTGCCGATGATTCTGGGGGCCTTGACTGTGGTAGCAAAAAGTGCTACCTTCTTTGTTATGAAAACCAAACATCGGAAGACATTAGCGGCCATATTCGCCAAGCCAACCAAGGTAAATATCAAATTCAATGATATTGAAGCGCTGGTTAAATCCCTTGGCGGTGAAATTCGAGAGGGTGATGGCTCACGGGTAGTTCTGGAGATTTCCGGCAAAAAAGAATATGCCCACAGACCGCATCCGGGGAAAGAATCAAGGAAATATCTGGTTGAAAAAATTCGTGAATGGTTAACAGACTTGGAGGTAACGCCATGAACAGTATGATATATAAGGGATATTTTGCTAAAATCAATTTTGATGAACGGGATGGTATTTTTTGGGGAAAGGTCATCGGCATAAAAGACAGCATCACCTTTGAGGGTGAAACTGTGGTTCAACTCACCGAGGATTTCCATAGAGCTATCAACCATTATCTTGCCGATTGCAAACAAGCTGGCCGCATCCCTGATAAACCTTACTCCGGCAAATTGACCTTGCGCGTTTCTCCCGGCATCCATGCTGAAATAGCCGCCGCAGCTACACACGCTGGAAAAAGCCTAAATAAATGGGTAGCTGATACACTAAATCAAGTTGTTCATTCCCATTAGCATTTTATTTCCGAGGTAATTCAAGTTCATGGTTTCATTAGTAGTCCGGCTTTTCCAATGTTAAAATCAGAGTTTTTCGCGGCTACGCGAAAATACTCTGCATTTCTTGGTTCGATGATTATTCGTCTTTCCAGTTCCACCACTTGAGAAGTTTGGGGTCATGAAGGGTTACGGTTGCGTAGTATACTGCGCAACGAAATACGTAGAGCATACAACGATCAACTTTCATTCCTTTCCGGTCACAGAGTTGTAGGTAAAGATCTTCCGGATCTCGGTCATCTAAGTCATGGATTTCAGAAATGCCAATGGTGACCAAATCATGGGCGATGCTTTTCCCTACACCCGGGATCTGCGTCAAATCATTTATCGATGGTTTCATTTTCTCTCTCATCGAACGCCAGGGATCACTCGACGGAAACATGCGAGGCACTGACGTTGGAAAAACACAAAACTTGATACGGGGCACTGACTTGAAATTTAGCATGCGCTGTTTCCGGTCGGGTAATCCCCTGGTTCTGCAAAGCTTTAAGAGAAGTGCAATTTGTCATAATCCTCTGGTTCAATATCAGGTACCTTATTTAACACTCCCTGAAATTTTTTTCGATTTGCTCTCCGACTCCTTTTTTCCAAATAGACTTCAGTCAATAACGAGGCCATTTTTTCAGCCGCGGCTGAAGCGATAAATTGGTTAATAGATACCCCTTCCTGTTTAGACAGTTGGCGTATTTGTTCATGGAGAGAGTTTGGTAATCGCAAACTTAATGTGCTCATTATATTTCTCCTATCTCGTCAAGAAGTTCTCGTGAGTCAAGAACTCGCAAGCCAAATTTATCTGCTCCTTGAAAATCGCGCTTATTATAAGTAACAATAGCGTCGCACTGAGAAGCCACGGCCACCTCCAAAATATGATCATCAAACGGATCCGGTAAAATAGGGCGCCAGAGAAAATATATGTCCTGGTGTTTGGATATTTTACACAGAAAATCAATAAAGACGCCAATATCTTCGTTAGTTATTGCAGCAGGAAGCTCAACTCGTTTCAATACATCCTCGTATTCGATAACCAAAGGTACTGAAACAACAATGGAAAGTTTATCACTGGGAAGAAGTGATACCAATTTATATGAGGCGCCGCGCTGGGACTTTAATGCTGCAACCAAAATATTTATGTCAATTACGATTCGCATGCGGTATTACATATCATACCATTAATTATTGTTCAAGTTATTTATAATATTCCTGCCGAATCGCGGTGCTGACCGGCGCCGGGGGCCGCACAAGCAAACGCAGTTTGATTGTGCGGTTCTGGCTTTTGGCTTGGGGACCCAGCCATCCTGTTGATATTAATATAATATCGTCCCAAAAACAGGTGCTTTCAAGCCTTAAAAGGCCCTTTTTGATATCAAAACTGAAGGTTTAAGCCCTAAAAATAAGGGGGAAACCGATCACATTATAAACATATCAAATGGTTAGCTGGGTCCCCCATCCCACGTCGGACCGAACGGGTCATCACCAATTTCGAACCGGGTATGGAGAAATGTCTTATTCTCATTCGATAGCCGATAGAGGTCAGCAACCAGCTTAAGCAGCTGCTTTTGATCTAAGTTGACCAACGCCGCCTTTACGTCCGACCAAGTTGAGCCTTTCGTTTTCCTTTTCGCCACCAAGTCATTCCCTTCTTCTTGTCACCGAATAACATTTCGGATAAGCTGACGAAAAAGCCAACGATGAATAGCGCTAAGGGCATGTTTTACAAAGCCTTTCTAAAAAAACAAAAATCGGCATGGCTTTTTCGGTCAGCCTTAATCCTATTGTTCGGTCTTCCTATTCATCATTCAGTTGCAGGGCAATTTTTAGAGATCTTTCAAGAAGATGTAGCTTCTCAGAATGGAGCTTACCGACGTAATCTGTCAATACGTACTTCGTCAGGCTGATGAGTTCATCGCAGTGAATGCTGCTGTCATGTTTCAGACCTTCGTCGATTCCGACTGCAACTTGGGTTGAAAGGCCATTATAAGTCGTGTAAACGGGAGCACAAATAACTGTCGAGAATCGGGAATCAATTAGGATTTGCCGACTGACAATAACAAATACTCGGAAATTTTTAGGATCACGCGACGAGGGTCGCCTGACTCTATACAACTCACCCCGTCTCATAGCGGGACCTGATAAGTAAGCACATCCTCTGCTTCAGCGTTGAGAGAATCCGAATGTCTGTTTATGAGCTCAAGATCCCTCCGCTCAGCCTTTTTGCGTGCCAGCTGGGCAAGAAATTTACGCGTTGCCGTTTCAATGAATTCCGATCTGCTTCTGTACGCATCGATGTGCAGATCGATAGCCTTAAGTACCTCGTTTGATAGTGTTATAGATGTCTTGATTTTCATACTACTTATATACCACCTTGGATCAATTTTGTCAATTTTTATTCTATAGAT
>JAYEIR010000143.1:0-3050 GCA_034660135.1 Thermodesulfobacteriota bacterium | reverse complement strand
ATTTGATGAAACCGCAAAAAGGCACTACAGAGGAATAGGCTGCGTATTCCACAGGGCAGGTAAAATTCACAAAAATTGAAATTGCCTCTCTGTTGCATTATTACCAGGAGCGTGTGATGAGACAAGAATTCCTGCCATTTTCGCGTCCTTCAATCACAGAGGAAGATATCGCCGCTGTTGGTGCAGTGCTACGCTCGGGATGGATCACAACCGGTCCGAAGACTGCCGAGTTTGAAGAGAACTTTTGCGAATACGTTGGCTGCCCTGGAGCAGTAGCCCTGTCTTCAGCTACCGCCGGGATGCACCTGGTACTCAAGGCGCTCGGAATCGGGCCGGGAGATGAAGTTGTTACACCTTCAATGACGTGGGTATCAACTGTAAATCTTATTGTTTTGTCTGGTGCGACCCCTGTGTTTGCTGATATTGACAGGGATACATTAATGGTCTCCCGTGATACTATAAAGAAGTGCCTCAGTTCCAGGACACGGCTGATTATCCCGGTCCACTTTGCGGGCGCGCCGGTTGATATCGATCCAATAGCTAAGATGGCCAAGGATAAGGATGTCTCCATCGTGGAGGATGCCGCACATGCCCTGGGCACACATTACAAGGGCAAACATGTTGGCCGGAAAGGGGCATCGATTTTCTCCTTTCACCCTATAAAGAATATAACTACAGGTGAAGGTGGGATGCTTTGTTCCGATGATCAGGGTATTTTGGAGCGGATTCGAAGGTTGAAATTCCATGGCTTGGGTGCCGACGCATACGACCGTAATACCCAGGGCCGCGCACCTCAGGCCCAGGTTTTAGAGCCGGGATATAAGTACAACATGACAGATATCCTGGCAGTTCTGGGTTCAAGTCAGCTTGCGCACGTTGATGAATTCAACAGGAAGCGGACCGAGCTGGCCATGAGATATCGTGAAAGGCTCTCTGAAGTTGATGAAATAATGCCCCTCTTGGATCCGGCCCATTCCATGAAGCACTCCTGGCATCTCTTCATTGTGCGTTTAGACACCGACAGGGCCGGTTTGAGCAGGGATGATTTTGTCGATGAGTTGAAACAGAGGAATGTTGGAACAGGGCTTCACTTCCGTGCAGTGCACCTTCAGAAGTACTACACCGAATCAATGGGAACGTATCGAGGCATGCTGCCGAATACCGAGTGGAATTCGGATCGGATATGCTCGATACCTCTTTTCCCTGGAATGAAGCCTGAAGATGTGGATGATGTAGTGGATTCGATAAAGGCAGTCTTGAAAGGGCGCATCATTTAATGAATTCAGATCACACAGCAAGGCATAACAGGCTGGGGACCACAATGTACAATACAAAAGCCAAAACCCAAACTCCCATCTCAAAATTGCATATTTCGGTTGTCATTCCAGTGTTTAACGAAGAAGAAAACCTGGAGGAGCTTATACGGCGGTGCCTTATGTCATGCAACGGCACAGGCAAGTCTTTTGAGATCATTCTTGTTGATGACGGCAGCACTGACGGCTCACCTGATACAATCAAGAAGGCCGCAAGCGTCAACCCGGGCAAGATTGTGGGTGTGGTCTTTAACAGAAATTATGGCCAGCATGCTGCGGTAATGGCCGGGTTTGCAGAGTCAAAAGGCGATATTGTCGTAACTCTTGATGCTGACCTGCAGAATCCACCGGAGGAAATTCCTAAGCTCGTCGATAGAATCGAACACGGATTCGATGTCGTGGGCAGTGTCCGTGTGCCGAGGCGTGACAGCCTTTTCCGACGAATTGCCTCTTTCATGATCAATAAAGCTGTGCAGAGATCAACAGGTGTTGACATGCATGACTACGGCTGCATGCTGAGGGCCTACCGCCGGAATATAATAGACGCCATGCTTGTCTGCCAAGAGCGAAGCACTTTTATTCCCGTGCTTGCAAACAGCTTTGCCCGCAATGCAACGGAAATTGAGGTGCACCATAATGAACGTTCTGCAGGCAAATCAAAATATGGATTATTGAAGTTAATTAACCTCCAGTATGATCTGCTGACCAGCATGACGACCTCTCCTCTGCGCCTCTTGAGCCTGCTCGGCGGGTGCATATCTGCCGTGGGAGTGGGTTTTGGTATGTTCCTCCTTGTGATGAGACTGGTTTATGGGCCGGAGTGGGCCGTTGGCGGGGTTTTCACGCTTTTTGCGATCCTCTTTATATTCATAGGGGCCCAGTTTATCGGCATGGGTTTTATCGGGGAATATATCGGCCGAATTTATGATGATGTCAGGGCACGGCCCCGCTATTTTGTACAAAAGGTTATCGGCAGAAATGAGGATACAAACAAGACCCAACCGTAACATCTCAATAACTATCGGCATACGAGACCCTGGTAAACACGGACCACCCGATCCCTTTTTAAACCGCTAATTATTGAGCTAACACACCCAACATAAAGGATGACAATATGAAAGCAGTTGTTTTGGCCTATCATAATATCGGTTGCACCGGAATAGAGGCATTACTCAGGAACGGATTTACAATCTCTGCGGTATTCACCCACAAGGATAACCCATCAGAGAACATCTGGTTTGATTCAGTTGCAGAGCTGGCCGCGTCCAGGAACATCCCGGCCTTCGCTCCCGAGGACATAAATCATCCAATGTGGGTTCAAAAGATCAGGGAATTTGCGCCTGATATTATATTTTCGTTCTATTACCGCAAGATAGTGGGATCATCCATACTCGAAATACCGGCGGCCGGTTGCCTCAACCTGCACACGGCGCTTCTTCCCAAATATCGAGGTCGAGCCCCCATTAACTGGGTAATAATAAATGGCGAGAAAAAAACAGGCGTGACTCTTCATTACATGACACCTAAGCCGGATGACGGTGATATCATCTGCCGGAAAAAGATCAGGATATCTGATGATGACACGGCAATAGACCTGTATAAAAAGGCAGCCAGGGCGTCTTCAGAAATGCTTGACGAGATCCTTCCGCAAATAAAAGACGGATCTGCGCCTCGCGTTGCACAGGATCATACCGAGGCGAGCTATTTTGGTGGCCGTAGCGACAGGGATGGGGAAAT
>JAYEIR010000142.1:0-3056 GCA_034660135.1 Thermodesulfobacteriota bacterium | reverse complement strand
TTGATTAGTAAGTCGTTTTGGAACCAACGTCCCCCTTCAAAGCTTCCAAGCGAGCCCTTAATGAGAGTGGGATGCCCGACCCAGCATATCAGCGGCCCACTGGTTGATGCTTTTTCCACTTACTTCGGCAGCTTGAGCAACTGCGGCATGAACCTTTGGTGGGATACGTAGCATTAATTTGCCAGAATAAGGTTTTTGCGGTTGTTTGCCTGTTTTTTGGCATAGGTTCAGATAGTCATCAACAGCCTCTTCAAATGCTTTTCGAAGTTCCTGAACTGCTTCACCGTGGAAACCGACTACATCCTGAATACCTGCAATGTGGCCGACAAAATAACCATCTTCATCACTGTATTCAATCCGCGCACTATATCCCTTATATTTCATAGTTTTCATGGCTTTACCCCTGCTTGTTTCAGAAAAGATCGAGCATCCCGCACCTGGTATGGTTTTACTTCTTTGTGAGGATGTGGTCTGTGAAAGCTTACTGCGACATTGTTTAAAACGAAACGGACTCGAGAACCATCTCCTTCTACTAATTTTGCCCCCAAAGATAGAAAGAGTGACTCCAACCTTTTGAACTCAATGTTGGATGAAACTGGATTTGTGAAAACAGCTTCTAATGTGCTTTTTTATTTGCTGTTCATATCCAATATAATATCAATTTAAAATATCACAGTCAATGCCTTGATTAAATTTATGCTGTGCTTCTATTTTTCTTGAATCGTGATTTTATCAAGTCTGCCATTGATTTTTGTGCTGATAACATTTGAATTGACATATATTATATCAAATAGTATATAGCATATGAACGGTGTGTAAAATATGCAACATTGAAAGGAAGTTGTGACATATTCCAAAACGCATTCTCATATCACATTTCAAAGTAATTGGGTGTTAAGCGACGAAGTTGTATTCATGCTCGGGCAGTGTGAATCCATCATCAGGACTATCTCCAAGATCCCATTGCCACCAAAAGAACGACAGCGGTTACTGCTGGTATCTCTTCGCAAAGGGGCTCAAGCTACAACCGCAATAGAGGGCAACACTCTGACAGACGATGAGGTTGCCAGAATCGACGAGGGCGAATCACTTCCCCCAAGCAGGGAATACCTTGAGATCGAGGTAAAGAACATCCTGGAGGCCCTGAATGCGATCAGGAAAGATGTTATCTTGGATGGCAGATCAGTCGTAATAACCCCGGAACTCATTAAAACTTTTCACTCTTATGTCGGTAAAAAACTGGGCGAACATTTTAAGGCCATACCTGGACAATTTCGGCAGAACAATGTTGTCGTAGGTGGATACAGGGCACCTGAATACACCGCCGTTGTGGCATTAGTTCAAGAGTTATGTGAATGGATGAAAGCAACTTCTCATTACGAGAAAGGCCCCCCGGGATTTATTGACCAGGTTGTTCAAGCCATTGTTTTCCATGTTTACATTGCATGGATACATCCCTTTGGTGACGGTAATGGCAGAACAGCGAGGCTGATTGAGTTCTATATACTGTTAAGGGCCGGTCTGCCTGACATCTCTTCTCATATTTTATCAAATTTCTATAACAACACTCGTGAAGAATATTATCGCCAATTAGACATTGCAGGAAGGGAAGGGGATCTATCCAAGTTCATTTATTATGCCGTGCAGGGTTTTCGAGATGGATTGTCCGAGGCATTGGATATATTTCAGAATAACATTCTCCGGATTGTCTGGAAGAATTATATATACGAGGCCCTTGACAGTAAGAAAGCCTCTGGAAAGTCGAAAGCTATTGTCAAACGAAGGAGAAATGTGGCCCTTCACTTCCCAATAGACAAATTTTATGGGATTAGTGAACTGCTTGATAAGGAACCTGTTTTAATCAGAGAATATGCAAAATCTTCCAGTTTAACCAGAACGAGAGATTTTCAAGAATTGGTTAAACTGGGATTGATTATCAAGGAAGGGAACAAGTATAAAGGTAACATCCAGATGTTGAAAGGAATGATGCCTTTCCTTTAAGGAAAAAACAATAGTTTCTTTTAAATCTAAATTAGATGGGACTGAAAACGCAATAAGAAGGAGGCAGTTTCAAAATGTTCAATTTTGTCCAAGGTCAAGGAAGGCGAAAATTTTAACCACCCCAGAGAAATAGGCTTCGCATTTCACAGGGCAAGCACGAATATGTTGAATATTTCGAGGATTAAAATTTGAGACTGACCCCAGTACCATCTTCCGGAGCTACGGGGCAGGCACAGAGATTGGGCAAAAGGGGGCGTTTTGAAACTGGCTCGAAGGTAAGGCATAAGCATATTTACATTGTACCGGCTGCCTGTGCCAATATTTGAGATTCTTCAAGCTTTTAGCCGCCCAAATTCTAAATAAATGCGCAACGAGTGGAACAGTTTAAAAGAAATTTTGAAAATATGAGGCAGTTTAGATAACGCCCAGCAGGAAAGGCCGCTGAAAGAACGGCCTTAGATAGTGTGGTCTTGCCGACCTGGCGTGGACCTCCAATGAAAACCATCTTTTTTTTCAAATCTTCAAGAACAAACGGTGTAATATATCGCATAAAGCTATTTTAACCTGTAGTACAAAATAGTCAAGGCTATTTTGGACTATGATAATTATCAGTCTTTATTTTCCCTCTTAATGATGTTTTATAGTTTGTAACCGTTCACGGGTTCAGAGGTTCAAAGGTTGTTGGGGGCTGGGGTCGCGACAACTTATTGATATGATATGAAATAGGCTGTAAATGCCCCCTTATTTTGGGGTTATATTGAACTTTCTTGGGGTAAAAAGAGCCTTATTCCATTGATCGAGGAGGCTGGACATTTCCTATAATGCCCATTTTGGTGTCAAAAAGCGCGATATAGGCCTGAAAACACTTGCTTCCTTACGTTTAATCTCTATAAATCAATTGGTTAGCTTGGCACGCCCCCAGTCCAACCAGTCAAAACAATACCGCATTAGTGGGGTTTTTATTACCGTACCGGATGTAGAGCTCATAGGTAAAAAAGCTTTTGTACAGATTAATCGAGATATTAAATTTTAAAAGAGCGTCCCGCTTTACGTTT
>JAYEIR010000141.1:2045-14593 GCA_034660135.1 Thermodesulfobacteriota bacterium | reverse complement strand
AGATAGATATAGCTTTTATCTATGGCATAGCAGAAGGGAGGCTGAATGTCTAACAAATTTTTAAATAATTATGGAGAGTTTAGAAAATACCTTTTCTTGATTCTATTTGGGTGACGAAAGTGAGTCATAGCAGGAATTACACCAACGATCGCAACAATCGTAAATAATCCTTTGTTGATTCATACACCACATTTGTAATGAAATTAATAAACAGTCGTTTGTCTTTTTGTCCGGTTTGAGCCAGACGTAAACTGGTCAAATAATCGTTCCTCAACACCGGGGGAATAATGCTCATAACATATCCCTTTTGCATTAAGCCCATGTTCATTAACAAACGGGCAGTGCGGCCGTTGCCGTCGATAAACGGGTGGATGGTGACTAGCTCCAAATGCAGCCAGGCAGCAAACTCAACAGGATGAATGGTCGAGCGCTTGAATGCTATTTGTTCGACAAACACTTTCATCGATTCAGATATTTCGTTTGGTGGTGGGGGGATATAATCCGTGCCGGTGATGATAATTTTTTTCCGGCGATATCTGCCTGCGTTTGTTGAATCGATCCGATAATAAAAAAGCCGGTGCAGCTTTCGAATATCGTTTTCGGTAATCGAATCTCTTTTGGCTACCTTGTATACAAAATCGTAAGCCTCGCTGTGCCCAATTGCTTCAAAATGATCGCGAAGAGGTTTTCCGCCGATGGTAATCCCGTCCTCGATCACGATTTTGGTTTCCGTTTCCGTCAGAGAGTTACCTTCCAAGGCATTGCTGGCATAGGTCAGGCCAATACGAAAATAGTCCTTTAGCTGGCGCAGAACATGCGGATTGGAAATAGGACGAAAAGGCTCAATCTCCCGGTTGAGTTGTTCGATGTCCGTAATCCGGTTTTTGTAGTCCATGTGAGCCTCCAGCCGGTTGATAAGGTGCGGCGAGGTAAGGTATGAGAACTTCCTTCTTTGACTCGAATTATATGGGGTTTACCCTTGTGGGTCAAGGAGAAAATGACCACAACATCTGTGGCTTTGGGGCAAGCCAGGATTGGGATTGAGAGGTTTTCAGAGTAAGGACTTGAAGAGGATTCAGGGTTTCAAAAGACTCAATTTCACGAATGGACACGAATGTAAAAAACGTCAATGATGCCTGTTTGCGGTATAGAAGAAAAAGAGGAGAGGAGTAACAGCCATGAACATAAAAGCGATTATGATGAAATACGGCCTCTATATACCATTGGCCTGTGTAGCGGCTTTTTTCCTGTGGGGTCTTCACACGGATGGAACTGAAGACTGGGTCAATCAGCTCTTGGCCACTGCGCTGGTGATCGGCCTCGGCTGCCAATTGGCAGGATTCGCTGTGTGGCATATCTTCAAGGCAGACGTCATTGCCGAACATATTGGTTGGAAAAAGGGGAGTCCTTTTCAATTTGAGGTGGGTATTGCAAATCTTGCCATCGGTGTGATGGGTATCATGTGTGCCTGGTTCTCGGGTGCCTTCTGGCTGGCAACCGTTGTAGCGGCCACCATCTGGCTCTGGGGATGTGTAGCCGGACACGTGCGCGACATGATACAAAACAGGAATTTCTCGCCGGGCAGCGCCGGTTTTGTATTTTACTGGGGGCTTCTGTACCCCGTGGCCCTGATCGTCCTGCTATCGGTGTCCCGGGCCGGTTGAGCCGTCTTCAATTAAAAAATGCTGAACAAGAAACATCGAGGTTCGAAGTTTTCCAATCACTTCTGCGGTTCGAAATTCCTTGTTCGACATTCGATATTCGTCTTTGCTTGTTCCCACGCTTTTGCGTGGGAACAAGCAAAGAAGTGACGTAAATCGTTCCCTGAGCGTTTAGGGAGGCGTGTAGCAAGCCAAATTCAGCATGCTACGCGCCCATATTTAAAGCTTTTTATCCCTCTGTTGCCATCTATCAGGTATCAGTTTTACCGTCTCCATCCTGATCTCCTAATAACAGCTATTGTAGCACTCCTCATAGGTCTGTGTGCCTGAAGCGGACGGCATGCAATAGTCGTGCTCGAGCTTGCCATCACCCATTTTCACGGTTGTGCATTTGTATTTCATATTGGCCTTCTCGCATTGGAAAAGCGAAGTGTAGGCCCCTTTGTCCTTGACCGCCATGCATTTTCCATCAACCCAGTTCCAACCGCTGTCCGGATCATAAGGTTTTCGCCCCGACTCCCACGGACAAGTCACGCCTTTCAGCGTTTTGGGCGGGCAGAATTGCAGTACAAATACCGCTGAGGTCTCAGGGGTATCCTGAGTGCAATTATTATTGGCAAGCGCGTCATCATATTGCCATGTGTATGCATACATTGCCATCTCCTTCAGTCTGCGCATATAGCCGGTCAGGGCGATCGGGTATTTACTATCGCCTGTCGGCCCCTTATCGCATTGGGTGGGTCGTCTCCAAAAAGGTTGGACCAGGTCAGGTCGAAAAGAACCGTGGGATATACAAATGAAAAACGACCCGGCGCGTCCTGCAGATAAAATGATTCCGGATAGACATCGGTTAAATAAAGTTTGTACACGCCCTCATCCCCTGTTTCCTCAAAGTAGGCGCTGGGCGAAACCTGAACAAATGAATAGATATCTGTTTCCGCATCCTCGTTGTTATTGAGTACTGTGATCTTGATGTCTTCAAAAATTACCGCGCTCTCCGGATGCTGGTCGGTCATTGTTGATTTTTCAAGGGTAATATTAAAGATGAGTTTCTTTGCGGCTGAATCATATTGAGGATCGCGTAAAATCAAATACAATCCGTCGTTTAGCGTATTCGGCGGGATCCATCCATCCAGGATGGCGTTCGGGGCTATTTCAACAAAAACTTTCGGCCATACGGTTTGAACAAAATACTCTACCGTTTCCGTGCCCGATTCCCGCCCTGGTCTATCTGTGTACCAAAGCACCTCATCCGATACGTTCTCTAAGGTTAGTGTGTATTCCCAGCTCTGATCAGTGGCAGACACGGTTTCCCGCTCCCTCACTCGGAACAACGGGGGCAAGAGTCCCATTCTCCGCGATCAGCACATTCACACGTGTAGACAGGTTGTTTGGAGTGGATATACCACTGCCGCTGCTGCATCCAAAGCAAACCATTCCTAAAAATCCCACCACCACAAAAACGCCTGAAATCGCTCTTAGTCTTTTCATGTCTTTTTCTCTTTTCCTGGTTAGTGGTTAGTTATGATTAGTTATAAATTGGTTATTGTTAATCAGATCATTGTCGAACATTTAACATCTGGCGCACCTGCACCTGCCTGCTGCTGAGCGTACAACGGCCACCTTTGATATCTGACGACCCCTGGTTTTCCGGCGTCTGACCGAGGACATCCGACCTCTAATCGCCAATCCGCGCGGACACGCTAATCCTTATTTCCGGCAGATCTTTACTGTCTGTCTTGAGGTTGATCACATCGTAATATCTGCCCTTTTCCTTTTTCAGGTTTTCCACTGTCAGGACATAGGTCCTTTTTCCTGATTTTTTCACTTTCTTGAGGTCGCATTTGATGTTTTTCCCGTCGCGCGGTTTCACCTCGGTGATTGAAAAGGGGTATTTATCATTGGGTATGATGTTGACTGATCCCTTTATCGTCTCTCCGGCAGACCCTCTCAGCGCCAAACGCCTCGGCTTGATAGAAGCTATTTCCGGCGTCCTTATCTCACCCCAAATTGGGATGGTTATCTCTGTTTGAATTTTGTTTGTGGTAAAGAGCCTGATGGTGTCGCTAAACCTGCCCGGGGTCTTTTTTATGCTTTCCACGGTAAGGAGATACACTTTGTTAGCAGCTTCTTTGGATGTTGTCAGGGTGACGCGGATGTTTTCTCCTTTATCTGCCTTAGCCTCGACTATATCAAACATCTCTTCTTTTTTGGGAACAATCGTTACCGAAGCCTTTATCGCCTCGCCAGCATTTCCTTTCAACTGAACGGTCCCCTGTGGCGTAATGGTGGCAATCTGCCGGGCCTTGATATTGCCGTATACCGGGATAATCAGTTCTTTTCGGATACTACTCGTGGTAAGGAGCTTGATTGTATCTCGATATCGCCCTTCCATTTTTCTTGTGTTTTCCACAGTCAAGACATAGGTCTTTCCATCAGTTTTTTTGGATTCGGTCAGGGTAAAACGTATCTCTTTCCCCTTGTCTGCTTTGACATCTACGATGTCAAACAAGCCCTTTGTTGCAGGCGCAATTTTCACAGAGACTTTTATTGCCGCTCCGGCCTCCCCGTTCAGGGACACCCTGGATGGGGAAATGATTGCAAATTTCTTGACGCTGCCTTTGACACTAAGGTTTGAAACAGGGTGTTTCTTGTCGTTAGTATATACCTTTATTGTCTTTTTAAGGGTCCTTCCGCCATAACCCCTTGTGCGTAACTTGACGGATATTTTTCCCTCTCCACCTGGAGAGATTTGCCTCGTAAAGGAGGCTACTATGCACCCTCACCCACCCGATACCTTTTTGACATCAAGGGCGGCTGTGCCCTTGTTTTGAATCACGAAGTTGTGCACAACATCTATGCCCTCAAACACGGCATCGAATTCATACCCGGGTTCAGGGAAAACCACGGAAGGTGAACCTTTTACCTCATCCTGTGCTCCAAAAGCCATGACCATCAAACAGAAAACAAAAATCGGACAACACAAACCTATAAAACCACCCTTTTTCATTATCAAACCTCGTCCTATAGCGTTATATGAAAGTGCCTAAAGTTTAAAGTGAACTAAAGTGCCTAAAGTTAAGGTTTCCAACTAATTACATTAAAATTGTGCCCTTTGGGGCATGGCCGTTAATAATGATATTCAAACAATCCGCAGATTACCCAATGAAATAGAAAGACAAAAGGCATTTCATGGGGCAGGCGCAGATTTACGCAGATTACTAAAACGTCACATTTAGGCAGCCATTCATCCCCTCAATCCCTCAATAGTCCTTTATCCATACACCACGCAACAAAAAAACGTCACATCTAAACCTCTTTCAGGCATGTAAAAAGAAGCCTCCCTGCTATTGTAAGGTATTCGAGGGAATTACATTGCTGACCAAAAGTACTAAGGAATTTACAAAAAGCCGGTTTTGTGGAATGTCTGGACCATGGTCCCGGGGCGGTCTGGCGGAAAAGGGGTAATACCCTTTAAAAAGGGTAATAAAAAGGGTAATAAGGCGTATGACACAAACACTTGATGAAAAAGCCTATGAGGAGATCCCTTGATAAGTCATTTCTGAGGGCGCTGGGCTGACGCGAAAATCGTTTGGAACAAAGAGCGTTGTCAGGAACCCTGTGATTGCCTTATTACGGCATCGGGCCGGATACATTGAAAAAATAGGGACCGGGATTAGACGTATAGAAAAGGCCGTGAAAGAACATGGGAGAGGAAATGTAACCTTTTCTTTTGATTCGTTCTTTGCTGTTTCCTTCAGTCGAGTGAAATCCACAAGGAAAACTTCGGGTGAAAGGTTGGGTGAAAGGTTGGGTGAAAACTGTCTGAAAATCATTTCCCTAATGAAAGAAAATTCGAAAATATCAAGAACCGAAATGCGACGTGATGGCTCATTTCGATGTCCCAGTGTATGGACTGGAATCGTAAAGATATTCTGCTAAAGAAGAAAACCCATTGCTGGAATGAGCATGAAACGCGAGGAACTTCAACAATTAATCACTGAAGTGCAAAAACGGCAGAGTGAGTTCGACCACATGGAGGTGAAGGCCCAAGCGAACAAGCGCCCAAGTGTTAACCCAAAGCGACAACGAAGCAAGGAGGCAAACGGATGGCACCATCAAGCAAATCGGTGATTCCTGAACAGCTGAAGCAGACAGTGACTCAGCAGGCCAACCAACTCATCGAGACGAAGTTCGCGCTTGCGATGGCGATCAACGCGGAGAGCGCCGAGAAGCATGGCTTCAACTACGTCGTCGACATCTATACAACGTGGCGGGGCAGACACTTCTACTTCTGCGCGAAATACCGTAACCCGCGGCCCGATGCCAAGGAGGAGTATTTCGAAGTCCGTACGACGAGGATGGAGTATCTGGGCGGTGATCGGTTCAGCCTCGCCTACATGCGCCACACCGGCAAGTGGTGCGAGGTATTCCCGGCGTTGGCTGTCGATGAATGCCTGGAGATGGTTGAAAGCAATGAGCTGTTCTGGCCTCTACATTGAAGGAGATGAAACAGCCCGCATAATTATGCCAACAACTCGTGCGGCAGCACAGGTTATGGCCGGGCTGAAGGTTTAAGGGAGGTAATGAAGTTTAAAATGCCTTTGAGCTGTCAAGCATCAAAGTTACAGGGCCATCGTTAATTAAGTAGACATCCATCATTTCCTGGAACTGACCGGTTGCCACATCAATGCCCTTTTGTCGTAATAGATCAATAAAATACTCATAAAGTTTCCTTGCCATTTCGGGCTTGGCAGCCCGCACAAAAGATGGCCGGCGACCTTTCCGGCAGTCACCCCAAAGGGTAAATTGAGATACTACGAGGGCTGCCCCGCCCGTATCCAATAGCGAGAGGTTCATGAGGTCATTTTTGTCGGGAAAAATTCTCAAGTGGGCGATCTTGTTAGTTAGATAATCGCAGTCTTTTTTCGAGTCACCCTCCCCAACACCGAGGAAGATAAGCAAACCATGGCCAATAGTTCCCACTGTCCTGCCCTTGACATCTACCCTGCATTCTTTTACCCTCTGTACAACAGCTCTCATGGTCTTTATCCCCTATTTGTTTTATCTTAGAAAACCACGTCCTGTGGGCGTAGATTCTTTAACATGGCACCTGAACTGATTCTGATCAACCCCTGGATTTACGACTTTGCGGCTTATGACCTCTGGTCCAAGCCCATGGGACTCCTTTACATTGCAGCATATCTCAGACATTATGGTCTTGGCGTGCATCTAATAGACTGTCTGGATGTACATCATCCGGGAATGAAACGCAAATCCCCTATGAAGATCCCGAAGAGGCGCTTATATGGAACCGGCAAATTCTGGAGACAGAAGGTCCCCACCCCTTCACCGTTAAGGCATATTTCGAGGCCCTATAGCCGTTACGGCATCTCCCTCGAAGTATTTGAGCAGGAACTGCGCAAGACCCTAAAACCAGCAGCCATTCTTGTAACATCCCTTATGACCTACTGGTATCCGGGAGTAATAGAAGCTATCAGGCTGGCAAAAAAGATTCATCCCGGCACACCGGTAATACTTGGCGGGATATATGCCGGGCTATGTCACGACCATGCAGTTCAAAATTCAGGTGCAGACTGGATTGTAACTCACGATACCATGCCTTCCATCTTGAAGCTCCTCAATGATCTTGGTATCGAAGCACCCGGACATGGTACGGACTTGGACCATGTTTACCCTGCCTTTGATCTGCTGGGGCACATTGATTACGTCTGTCTTTTGACATCTTCAGGCTGCCCCTTCCGTTGCCAATATTGTGCCAGTCATTTTTTGAATCCTGAATTTAATCAGCGAGATCCATTAGAAGTCCTGGATGAAATTCTCTTCTGGCACAGCAATTACGGCATTCGTGATATTGCCTTCTACGATGACGCACTTTTAGTGGCATCCGGCAGTCATATGTCAGTACTGTTGGAAAAGCTTGCTGGTCTGGACGTGAAGCTGAGATTTCACACCCCGAATGCCATCCATGCAAGAGAGGTTACTGCGGATGTTGCAGAGCTCATGCACAGAACAGGATTCAGGACCATCCGTCTTGGACTGGAGACCTCTGACTTCTCCGTTCACCGCGACCTGGACAATAAGATATCTGAGGGGGACTTTGAACGGGCGGTAAATCACTTACTCAAGGCAGGTTTTGATAGCAGGGATCTCGGGGCCTATATTCTAATGGGTTTACCCGGCCAGTCAGTGGTTTCTGTGAATCATACAATCGATTTTGTAGCTGGTGCAGGTGCTACCCCTTATCTCTCCGAATACTCTCCCATACCCCATACTGCCTTGTGGGAAAAGGCCGTAAGTCACTCTGAATACGACCTGTCTTCCGAACCGCTATATCATAATAATACCCTGTTACCCTGCTGGGACGAGGATAAGCGAAAAGAGCTCCCACGTTTGAAAAAGCGGGTACTGGAAATACGTGAGAGGAATAGATCCTGAACAGAACAGGGGTCAGGGATCGGGGCTCGCCCTAAGTTCTGTTGATGAGGCTTGCGGCATATCCTGCACCAAAGCCATTGTCAATATTCACCACTGTCACGCCGGCCACACATGAATTCAGCATACCCAGCAAGGCTGTGAGCCCATGAAAACTGGCCCCATACCCCACGCTTGTTGGAACGGCGATCACCGGTTTGTCGACCAGCCCCCCGACAACGCCTGGAAGCGCACCTTCCATTCCTGCCACCACTACGATGACAGAGGCCTCAATAAGCCTTTCCTTATGCGCCAGCATCCTGTGAAGACCTGAAATTCCAACATCATAGATAGTGTCCACGTCATTTCCCATGAACCTTGCGGTAATGGCTGCTTCCTCTGCCACAGGGATATCGGAAGTCCCGGCGGTCATAATTAGAATTGTTCCGGCTCCCGAATTCTTTATCGGGTGCCTGACAAGAGTCAGAACCCTTGCCCTTGAATAATATGTGCTCTCCGGAAATCTTTTCAAGATTTCCCCGGCCTTATCCATGGAAAGACGCGTGGTCAGGACATTTTCATCCTGCTCAACCATTTTCTCCATGATAGCGAGGATGTCCGCTATCTCTTTCCCCTCGCCAAAAATAACTTCTGAGAGACCTCTTCTAAGACTCCGATGGTGATCAATACAGGCAACACCCAGATCTTCAAAAGGAAGAAGCTTGAGCTTTTCAAGCGTCTCATCAACCGTTATTTCCCCTTTTGTCAAATGAATCAGAAGGTCTTTTAGAATATCTTGATCCAATGCTTTTGTCCCAATCTTTAACCGCGCAGTTTATCAGTACCTGAGGGAGTTTCAAAACGCGCAGGAAATTCTTTTCTTTTGTAATGCGCCGATAAAAATACCTGTTTCACAGATTTTCGAGACGTTTGCTCTTTTTCGACGCCAAATGATCCAGCAAAAATACCATTAGAAAACCTGCCGCCATCAGGCATATCGCGGCCATTGCATCCATATCCCACTGGGAAGGCAAAACGTTTCCCTGAATAAGAGGTATGACTCTCCCTTCAGTGTCTGTTATGCTTTTTAGCGTCTCCTTCCATGGCCATATTTTTCTCAATGATCCCAGCATAAGCCCAGTCAGCAAGGCTACAGTCAGATCATGGTATCTCTTGAAGAGCCAGCTCAGCAGTCGCGAGAAAAAGATAATACCAACACAGGCACCGAGAGCAACCAGAAAAAGCGTGGAAAAATCCCTCTGGCTCACTGCCTCAAGTACGAACCGGTATTTGCCGAGGAGCACCAAAATGAATGACCCGGAAATGCCCGGGAGAATCATTGCGCAAATCGCAAGAGCGCCGGCAAGAAAAAGAAACCAAGGCTCATTTGGTGTACTAACGGGAACAAGACCAACAAAGAAATAGATCCCTATTATGCCTCCCATCAAGGAGAACCACGTTGAAAGCCGCCACACCTCAACACGCCGGCTGACGCTTAGCACAGAGGCAAGGATCAGACCCAGGAAAAAAGACCAGATAAAAACGGGCCTGTTCTGCAGAAGCCAGCTGAGACCGGTGGCAAGGCTGAATATGGCGGTGAGTATCCCGATACCCACTGACATAAGAAACGGCCAGGCAAAGCGATCCAGAAAGGACCGGAGCTTCAGGGTCACGAGGAGTTTGAGGCTTTTGAAGTCAAACGACTTGATGGCCTCAATCAGCTCTTCGTAGATGCCAAGAATAAAGGCCATGGTTCCGCCTGAGACCCCGGGCACCACATCAGAGGCACCCATGCAAAAGCCCTTGACAGCCAAAACCAAATAGTCCGGGAAGGACCTTGCACTTGAATCGCCAATTTTATCTGTTGCCATCACAGCAATTCGTCCTTCCCTGTCCTTTTCAGGTAGTCCACGATCCTTCCAATATCCTGTGATCGATCCAGATCAGCCACCAACAAGGCTTCAGGAGTATCAACGACGAGGTAGTTGTTCAGGCCCACGCATGCAACCAAACGGCCGCTATTGCCTGAAATAAAACTCTGTTTGCAGTCGATCAGGAGCGTGTCCCCATCGGCCAGGTTATGATCAGCATCATGATCCGGTGTCCTCAGCTCGTAAAGCGATGCCCACGATCCGACGTCACTCCATCCACACTCGCAGGGAAGGACATAGACCTTTGCATTGGTCTTTTCCATGATGCCATAGTCAAAAGAAATGCCGGAAATAGTATCGTAGACCTCCCTAAACTCGGTGTCAAACTCCGGGGTGCCCAGGACCTTGTCTAACCGCAGCAATGATTCGTAAAGTTCCGGGAGGAGTTCCCTTGTCTCCTGCAGGATTGTCTGCGGTGTAGCCACAAAAATCCCACCGTTCCAATAATATTCGCCGCTCGTGAGATATGAGTGCGCTTTTTCCAGACCCGGCTTTTCAACAAACTCTGAAACCCGGTAGGCCCTTAAGCCACAGGAATCAACGTGAGTCTGATCCCGTCTGATATAGCCATAGCCGGTCTCCGGTCTATTAGGCACGATGCCCAGGGTTACGATACCTCCTGAATTTGCGAGTTCTCCGGCGGCCTGCAATGCCTCAAGAAAGGCTGAAGGGTTTCCGATAAAATGATCGGCAGGCAGAAATGCCACGGATTCCTCACAGCCAAGGTGCCTGGCATAGATCGCGCCGAGTCCAATGGCTGGTGCGGTATTTCGCCCAACAGGCTCGCCAAGCAGATGTACGCCCCGATCCCCAAAAAGCCCCTTGGCAATTTCCAGATGCTCCTGCCCAAGGACAAGTATCATCTCGTCATCCCCGGCAATCGGTTTGAGCCTGTCACACGTCTCAACCACCATTGGGCCTCTGCCCGTGATATTTAGAAACTGTTTCGGGTGATTCTTCCGGCTTGCCGGCCAAAAACGAGTACCGGAGCCCCCCGCCATGATAACTACGAACATTTTTCTCTCCATTCACAAGTGTCAGGTTTGCCGGATAGGCAAGGCGGAAAGCGCTCAGATGTAATTGCCCTCGAACCATCCGGGTTTTCCTGCAAATTCGTGTCAAGCAGATATGCTTTCGTTCTTCCGATATTCACGCGCCAGGCCTGAACATACTCCTGGGCCGCCATAATTTCGGCAAACACTTAAAATCCTGACCCCTGCGAGCTGTTACGATTTATCCGTACTGCTTTTTAATCCAGGACTGGTATTCTCCACTCCTGACCCGGTTTACCCACTCCTGGTTATCGAGATACCACTTTATGGTCTTGTCAATCCCGGTATCAAATGACTCCTCCGGGACCCAGCCGAGCTCCTGGTTCAGTTTTGTAAAATCAATGGCATACCGGCGATCATGGCCGGGTCGATCTTTGACAAACGTTATCAATTCACTTCGCGGCCGCCTGCCCTCTCCCGCCTTTATCCGGTCCAGAATATCGCAGACCATCTTAACCACACTGATATTTTCCATTTCATTATCGCCGCCGATGTTGTAGGTTTCCCCCCGCTTTCCATTCTTCATGATGGTCCATATGGCAGTGCAATGATCTCTCACATAAAGCCAGTCCCGGACATTCCGGCCATCCCCGTAAACAGGCAGGGCCTTTCCTTCAAGGGCATTCAGGATCATCAGCGGTAGCAACTTCTCCGGGAATTGATAGGGGCCGTAGTTATTGGAGCAATTGGACATGGTGATGGGCAGGCCGTATGTCTTGTTGTAGGCCCTTACGAGGTGGTCAGACGCGGCTTTTGAGGCAGAATAGGGGCTGTTTGGTTGATAAGAGGTCTTCTCTGTAAAAAAACCCTCCTCTCCGAGACTCCCGTATACCTCATCGGTGCTGATGTGATGAAAGAGCTGTAACCGGTCTTGATTCGCTCTTGCCAACTCCAGCAGGTTAAAGGTGCCGACAATATTGGTCTGGATAAATGCATCGGGATTGACAATGGACCTGTCCACGTGAGATTCGGCAGCAAAATGACAAACAGTATCTATCTCATATTCATCAAAGATACGTGCCATGTCTTCTTTTTGGCATATGTCTGCCTTGATGAAGACGTAACGCCCGGCAAGATCTTTCTCAATATCTAACAGGTTCTCAGGGTTCCCTGCATAGGTGAGACTGTCAACATTGACCACGCGACCTTCAAAATCCGATTCCTTCAGGAGATAGCGAACAAAATTTGTTCCGATAAAGCCGCATCCACCTGTCACCAACATATTTTTCATCACTGCATTCCTTTGACTTCGTTCATCAAACGTTCCCTGTATCTGGACACAAATTGGTCCAGGTCACTTTTCCAGTCTTTCATGAGATGGACGCCCATCTCCTTGAGACATCCATTCTCCAGGATTGAGTTCACGGGCCTGATTGCCGGGGTGGGATACTCTTCAGTGGCGCATGGAACAATGGCGTGTGATACTCCCATCCGTCCCAAAAAACAGGTGGCCAGTTCATACCATGTGC
>JAYEIR010000141.1:0-1945 GCA_034660135.1 Thermodesulfobacteriota bacterium | reverse complement strand
TTCAATACAACATCCGGCTTGACCTTCTGTATGATGCCATCAACATCCACAAGGTTACAAATATCCACATCTTCTAAGTCGAGTGCCAAAACCTCATGGCTTTCCTTCAAAACCTGTGAACAATCTGTGCCCAGTTGTCCGTTACCGCCGAATATCAATATTTTCATGACTATTTACCAGTATCTGCTCAATAAAGCGGGGTTGACAGGCATCGGGATCTCTTTTTTTTCTTTATGCCCCAACAGGCTGTTTTCTAACGGGCGCTTGCAAAACAGCTTACCTTATACAGTCTCCTGGTAAGCAGGGTAAATGGGGTAGTAAGCTGTTTTGCTGCGGCCCTGCCCGCAATGCTTCGCAACGCGAGGCAGGCGGGCCTGCTGTGAACTGCATTAAGGGCATAAAGAAAAAAGAGATCCCGGTGCCTGTCTCGTATGCCGCTAATTATTGAGCTGTTACATCTGCCATATGATTTCACACCCAGACGGAAGTTTGACTTTCAGATACCGTCCTGGTTGGAAGACGAATGGTAACTGTTGTGCCATCATGTGCATGGCTGTCAACGGCAATCTCGCCGTTATGTTCTGCGATGATTCTATGTGCCTTGCACAAACCCATGCCCACGCCCACTGCCTTGGTGCTGAAAAAAGGATCAAAGATATACGGTTTTTCTCTTTCAGTAATACCCGTTCCATTATCCGATATTGTTATGTATAACCCATTTGAATCTTGATAAACAACAATATCAATTGAACCTTGATTATCCCTGAATGACTCCAGGGCATTCAATAAGATTTCATTCAGCGCCTCCAGGAAAAACCCTGTTCAGGCACGATTTTGGATTAATGAAATCAATCCCAACTCAGTAAAACCTCATGATTGATGTTGTGTTCGTTTTCATTTCGAGGTTTTCGTTCAGAGACTATTTACGATTTGCTTATCTCATAAATCATGATATTTTTCAACGGTAGAAATCCAAGGGCAGCAATTCTAATTATGGCTTTCACCTGGATAGAGGACAGAGGGATCTCTTTTAAAATGCCGCACGTAACACTCAGGTGGATAGGCTATCCCGACGAGTCGGGATTAGGGAGAAGACTCATAAAACTCAATAATAGCCTAACCATTCAAGCATACTGTTCCCAAATACGGCTATTGCCGTTAGACCATCAAGCATAAAACAGTATGTGCTTTTTGCCACCCGAAAAATCGCACTGAATCCATGTCCCACTGCGAATCAAAAAGGGTGCCTGCCTAATCTTATGCAGTTGACTTGTCGTGCCGGTCTTGAGTTATCTCCAACCTGGGCGAGGCCATTTGGATTCCCTCTTCATCGAACTTGGACTTGATCTTCTCGTTGAGGCCCCAGCGGCCCGTAAGGGCATTCTTTCTCTCAACCCAAAATCGGGCCTTCATCTCCATGAAGTTTGGAGAAAATTTGTCAATGACGACCCTCGGGGCGGGCTTTTCCAATACTATTTCAGCCTCCTTCATGATTTCACCGACCAGACCCTTCACTTTATCCACATCCTGATCATAGGGAATGAAAAAATCGATATCGAGACGGCGGTTGGGTCTGGCACTGGAATTAACCACCTGGTCGTTTAAGACCTTGTGGTTAGGGATGTAAATAACCTTGCCGTCAAGGGTCCTTATGCGTGTATGCATAATGGTTATTAAGTCCACGATTCCCAGAGCCCCCGCCACCTGGATGAGGTTGCCTTTCTTGAAGGGAAGCTGTGGAATATAAGGTTTGGAGATTATGAAAACTGCCAAACCCACCATGACAATGATCATTATGACCCTGAAGAGCAAAACCCCAGGGAACCCGACCAGGTTGAGAACAATCAGTGCCCCGATTAACAGAACCAGGATATGCAGACCCGTAACTGAATACGCTGCCTTCCGTTCGGGTACCCCGGTTTTTATGAGAAGCATTGCCACAAAC
>JAYEIR010000140.1:0-3062 GCA_034660135.1 Thermodesulfobacteriota bacterium | reverse complement strand
CTGAATAGTCATATATAGACCAAGTTTCAAATTTCCAGTTTCAAGTATCGGATTCCGACTGCCCCTGTAATTCTTTTTAAAGGAGAATTACACCAACCCCAAAATGTTTTTCTTTAAGCCTATACAACCTCAAATCAGTAAAACCCAGCCCTTTTTTCTTTGCCGGGTCCGGAGTTCTGTCACAAAATCCATCACAGGAGTTTCTTTAGTTCCTCGTCAATGTAACTCTTGGGATAGGCACCCACAATTGTCTGGGCCACCTCCCCTTCCTTGAAAAGTATAAGAGTGGGAATACTCCTGATGCCAAATTTCGCCGGGGTTTCACGGCTCGTATCAACATCCATCTTGGCAATCCTTATTTTACCTTTATACTCCTTGGCAAGCTCTTTCACCACCGGCCCCACCATCTTGCACGGACCGCACCACTCCGCCCAGAAATCAACCATGGCCGGTAAACTGGAATCGATGATTTCCTTATCAAAATTCTCGTCCGTCACTTCTAACAGATCTGCCATACCCTGTCCTCCTCCATGTAATCAATTTTTCGTTTTAGTAAACTTAATGCTGCCCAGCGACTTTGTCAACTCAAAGGGCAATTACACAGCATTCCTGATTCTATCTATCGAAAATTGGTAACAGCTCAATAACTATCGGTTTGAAAAAAGAATCGAGTGGGCCATGTTGACAGGAATCTCTTTCTTTATGCCCCAACAGACTATTTCATAGCGGGCGTTTGCAAAACGGCTTACCCATAGGCAGTATCCTGGTTAACAGGATAAATGGGGTACCAAGCCGTTTTGCTGCGGCCCTGCCCGCAATGCTTTGCAACGCGAGGCAGGCGGGCCTGCTGTGAACCATATTAAGGGCATAAAGTAAAAAAAGAGATCCCGATATGTTGAATGGCACATTATATGGACTACTATGGACAATCAAGCACAAGGGAATAAAATATTGAAAAAAAAGCTTTCTGGTAATTCTGATGGTTTTTGGATATTTTATTCCCTTGTGCTTTAATAATTTTATGGCATGATTACAGGTGGTTAGCTTCAGTTCAATTATTGTGGAAATATGTCAAACTCTTCTTTTTAATTTGGCAAAAAACCCCATTTTTGTATTCAAATAATGTGACATTCAACAGATGTCTGTCCCGTATGCTGCGTGGTGTAGGAGGGGGGAGTTGTGAGAATCCTCCCCATCCCGATGGCGATCCTTCTTGAAACGCTTCCTGTACAAGGACTCGATGAAGTCGGGCAGGGGCTCCTTCCAGGGCTCTTGCTTGTATAGTCCTTAAGATAATGTTTTTGGGGTTTAGAATATTCGATCCCCGAAGAGATTTTTCCCGTGCGATATCAGGAAACTTGAAATTTGAAACTGGAAACTTGGTAGCCACCTGAATAGTCATATATAGACCAAGTTTCAAATTTCCAGTTTCAAGTATCGGATTCCGACTGCCCCTGTAATTCTTTTTAAAGGAGAATTACACCAACCCCAAAATGTTTTTCTTTAAGCCTATAGTTCGCCAGCTTGCCCAACTTCTTCGGATTCATCCCAAGCTCCGTCAGAAAAACCTCATCCATCGTCCTCTCACCACAGCGGGGGCAGACGATGGGCTTCTCAAAATCCGGACGCATGGTTGTCTCGTTGATCCTGATCTTCCCCATCTCGCAATCGAATTCCTTCTGACACTTCGTGCATTCAAAGTTGATCTTCATTTGACCTCCATCATTTCTCGTCTGTCGCCAACGTAAAGCTGAGTAGCTGGGCAACGCTAACCGAAAACCTATGATAAAGGTAAAAACTACCGGTTAAATACTGCCTTCCAAAAGCGGCACGGCTTTGCCCAGTCCATCTCAAGCGTATGGTTCTGTTCTCACCCCTATAACCTTGGAGTTAAGGAACCATTTAAATATTTATGCACTATACTGGAAATAAGTGTTTGATATGGAATTCCTTCTTCAATAGCCTTTATTTGAATTCGGCGATAGTCTTTTTGAGTAAAACGAAGATTTATACGCTTGTCTTTTTTCAAGGTATTTCGGGCTGCAGCGATTGCCTTCTCTTTTTCAAATTTGATATTTTTAACAGACCGCCGCTCTTCATGCTCAATTGATTCCATCAAGTCTTTTTCTTCCTGATCAAGTGGCTTAAAAGCCTTTCGACTTAATTTTTTCATTATTTCCCCCTTAAACTGTAACGTTCGGTATATTTACGACTTGGAAAGGCAGTTTTGAGAAAAATTGATAATTTTATGATTTCAAAATTCCCGTAATTCCTCAATTTGAGCAAGTGCTTGTCCCCGGTGACTAAAAAGTCCGCTTCTGCTTTTATAGCACACTCTAAAATGCGATTATCCGGGTCATCCGATACTACCTTTAGCCAAGGTATGGTTTTGAAGACGGTTGCCAGATTGCTGATGGACGTAATCAACTGAGCAATTTTCTGTTTCTCCCAACCAAACTTCTCGTCCAATTTCCGGGCCAATTCAGTAAGGATTGCAACAGAGGTGCAAAGCTCGAAATCGCCATCGATGGCGTGAAGGTACGCTTTTTCGGCATTGCCACCGGGTATGACGAAGGCAGAGATGTAGATGTTGGTGTCAAAGACGATTTTCAAAATCAACGTCCTTCGAAAACCAGTTTTTCAACATCAGATTCCGTGAAAATCCCATTTTTTTGAGCCAAAGCTGTGCCGTATCTTTGAAGTTCTTGAAACTCCTCTTTCAGATTCTGTGTTTTGTAAGTCAGAAACATTTCTCTGAAAAGCACGCTCCTGTTTTTTGCCAGTCTCTTAGCCAGTTTGTCATATTCTTCAGCCATGTCCTGCGGCATGGAAATTGTCACGGCTGCGCGCGTTTTCTTCGTTTTCATTGGGGATACCTCCAGAATAGTATGACAGGATCATACAGCCTTTAAGGCTATCGGTCAAGAGAAATTTTTGTGGGAATGGGGGACGCTGTTACATTATGAAGTTATGATCCGCAGATGAATGCAGATGGACGCGGATTAAATGTCTTGCGTAGAGACGCCAAGACGCAAAGAGAGAAGGGTAATGATGGGATGATA
>JAYEIR010000139.1:7493-14651 GCA_034660135.1 Thermodesulfobacteriota bacterium | reverse complement strand
CGACACCGGCCTTCAGCAGGGATTCCTGCACTACGGGCATAATGTTTCTCAAATGCTCCCTGGATGCAAGTTCAGGAACAACACCTCCATACGGATGATGCAACTCAACCTGAGAATGGACGACATTAGACATTACATGTCGCCCATCTGAAACCACACCGGCGGACGTATCATCGCAAGATGTATCTATGCCTAAGATGATCAAAGCAACTTCTCAAGTTGTCAGGTTTACGGTTTATGGTTCAGCGCCGCCTCTGGCCACCGAAGTTGCCAGTTTGATCAAAAAAGTGACGCTGGCCTTGCCGAGTCACATACGAGGGTTCTCTAACTTTGAACATTTGCAAGTCAAATCGAATCACACGTATCCACATTCAGATAAGGCCTTATCTTCCTATACAATGCGGGACCAACGCCTCGAACAGACAACAGCTCATCCAGGTTCTTAAAACCGCCCCTTCTGTTCCTCTCCAGAATAATCGCCCTCGCTGTTTTAAGGCCGATTCCTGAAATCGAGGTAAGTCCTTCAGCGGTCTCACTGTTAATGGAAACAGGTATTCCAAGGGTGAACTTGTAAAAGGCTGACATATCGCCTTCCAGAATATGATATCCCGTTACGTTCTTTTCCACATCAACCTTTACGCCGGAACGGAACGGCCTTTCTGCGAGAGGCAGGCACTTTTCCGTCTCTGCGTGTAGCCCTCCCGCGCGAATCAACAGGCCTTTCAAGTCAGGCTGCCGCGTAAATGCATAGACGCCAGGTTGCACTATGTCTCCTGAAACCTGCACATATATCCTGTTATTTCTATAGTTCCTGTCAGACCCGGAAAGTCTGAAAGCCTCTTTTAACGCGGGCAGGAGGAGTAGGAGGAGCAGGAGGAGCAGAAACCCTCCTGCAATGTTATCAGGATACCTTTTGGTCATAATCCAACCCAAAGGTCTTATGGAGTGCACGAACCGCAAGCTCGGTGTACTTTTCCTCTATTACGCAGGATACCTTTATCTCGGATGTGCTTATCATCATTATATTGATGTTTTCGTCAGAAAGACACTTAAACATCTTCTGAGCCACTCCGGCATGACTTCTCATGCCTGCACCTATGATAGAGACCTTCGCAATGTCTTCATCTCCCAATACTTTTTCTGCCCCAATCTCCTCAGCCACGTTTTTCACCAGCTTTATGGTCCGAAAAAAATCGGGTTTGGGCACTGTAAAAGTCATGTCAGTGAGCCCTTGCTCGCTTGTATTCTGGACAATCATATCAACTATAATGCCTGACTCCAGAACAGGCTCAAACAGCCTGCTGGCCATGCCCGGCCGATCCGGGACCTTTACAATAGTGACCCTGGCTTCATTTTTGTTATAGGCCACGCCTGACACTTCCACCTTTTCCATGCCCTTTGTTTCAGCTACCACCATGGTACCCCTTTCTGTTGTAAAAGTTGATCTTACATGTATCGGTACATTGAATTTCCTGGCAAATTCAACGGAACGAATCTCCAGCACTTTGGCGCCCAGACTGGCCATCTCAAGCATTTCATCGTAGGAGATCATGTCAAGCTTTCTGGCCTTCGGGCATATGTTTGGATCAGTTGTAAAAACCCCGTCCACATCCGTGAATATCTCGCAGACATCTGCCTTCAAGGCTGCCGCCAGGGCAACGGCAGTGGTGTCAGACCCCCCCCTGCCCAAGGTGGTGATGTCGCCATGAATATTGAGCCCTTGAAAGCCGGCAACGACCAGGATTCTGTTGTTTTCAAGTTCTCTTTTGATCCGATCGGTCTCGATGTCGTAAATTCTTGCCTTTCCAAACAAATGATCTGTGTGAATGCCGGCCTGGAAACCAAGCAGAGAACGTGCGTCACAGCCCATGGACTTTACGGCCATGCTGAAGAGCCCCACGCTTACCTGTTCGCCTGTGGACATAAGAACGTCAAGTTCCCTGAGATCAGGTTCGTTAGTCATCTCGTGGGCCAAACCTATCAGTCTGTCTGTCTCCCCCGACATGGCCGACAGGACAATCACCATTTGATTCCCTTGTTTATAGTTCTCTACGACCCTTTTAGCGACAGCCCCTATCTTTTCAATACTGCCGACTGATGTGCCGCCGTATTTCTGGACAATTAATGCCATACTAACCTCGATCTTTTTGCTGTTCAAAATTCTTCAAGATTTCCAAAGCCCTTGGATGATGGCCGGACAACGTAATTTCTCGGGACTGCTCTCCGGATATGACAAATTCAACCTTGAGGCTCCAATCAGGCAGGATCTCCGGCCAGCGATCAGCCCATTCCATTATGACAATGCCATCCTGGTAAAAATACTCATCCAATCCGGCTGACACAAAATCAGACAGATGTTCCAACCGATACGCATCCATATGATAAAAAGTGCAACGACCTTCGTACTCGTTGACAAGAGAAAAAGAAGGACTCGTAATGACCGTACCCGGAGAAATCCCCAGGCCTAAAGCCACACCCTTGGCAAACCATGTTTTTCCGCTCCCAAGCTCGCCTGCCAGAGCAATCATATCCCCTTTTTCAAGGACATTCCCTAATCTGCAGCCTAAGTCGATCGTCTCCTTATCAGAACTTGTGCGGTACGTGACAAAATCCTTTTTCAAGGGACAAGAGTCCTTATAAGATCAGCCTTTCCGATAATTCCAACAATACGATCACCATCCATGACCGGAATAGTATAGATCTTTTTTTCAGTCATTATAGTGGCAATCTCATCAATAAGGGTTTTTTCATCGACCGTAATCACTTCTTTTGTATAGAGGTCCCCTACCACAGTGGCATTGATCCTGCGGATTTCGTCCTCCATTTTTTTCGGCCTTTCGAGATAAAACACTGCATCAAAGACGGCAACCACAGTAGGGATATGAAGTTTTTGGTCTTTTCGAATCAGGTCGCTCTCGCAGATAATTCCGATGATGGATCCCTCTTGATCTACCACAGGAGCCCCATTTATGTGATTCGAGTAAAATATCCCGGCCAGATCCTTGAGGCTGGTCTCTATTGTGACGGTGATCACATTAGTGGTCATAACGTCACTCGCATTTAACATATTACTAACCCCCATTGCTCAGTCAGCAAACCATTTTCATTTGCCTATCACAAAAGCCAATTGCCCTTAAGTCAATAAACAAACCACTATTCTTTTTCCAGGACCACCATGGCTACCACGTATTCGCCTTCATCCGAAAGGTTCACATGGATACCGGTTATACCTTTTTCCCGGTAGATCCTTAAACATGTCCCATGGAGTCTCAGCCCCGGCTTGCCACTCGGATAATTGAAGACTTCTATTTCCCTCCACTTGATGCCTTTTCTCATCCCCAGGCCTATTGCCTTGGAAAATGCCTCTTTCGCTGCAAACCTGAGAGCAAAAGCAGAGGGACAGGAGGGTCTCGTATAGCAAATGCCCGCCTCTTCAGGGGTGAAAACCCTGCCAACAAATCTGTTGCCCCACCTCTGGATTACTTTCTCAATCCTGTTGATGCTGACAAGATCCACGCCGATCCCGTAAATCACTTCGGAAAAACCTCCATAATCCTTCTGCGCCGTTGTCGATCAAAAATCCATGACAAGCTGGATCATTTCACGCACAGCCCTTTCGAACCCGACTAACACAGCCCTTGCCACAATGCTGTGTCCTATGCTGTATTCCTCAATTTGAGATAAGGCCTTAAACCGCTTGACATTCAAATAGTTGAGCCCATGTCCGGCGCTAATTCTTAGATTCAGGTCCGCGGCAGATTCTACTGCCGCAGCAACACGCTCAAACAACTGAATGGCTTCTGATTCCGACCTCGCTTCAGAATAGTGACCTGTGTGGATTTCCACTATATCCGCATTGCAATCGTATGACGCCTTTAACTGGTCAGGATCTGCGTCCACAAAAAAACTAACCAGGATTCCCGCTGCCTTCAGGCGCTCTGTCACATTCCTGTAGTGAACTGACCGGCCCTTAACATCAAGGCCGCCTTCTGTAGTCAGCTCCTTTCTTTTCTCAGGAACCAGAGTGACCAGATCCGGCCTGGTCATAAGGGCAATATCAATCATTTCATCAACAGCGGCCATTTCCAGGTTGAGCTTGGTCTTTACGCATTCACGTAAAAGCCGGAGATCCCTGTCATTAATATGGCGCCTGTCCTCTCTCAGGTGACAGATAATACCGTCCGCACCTGCAAGTTCCGCCAGACCGGCCGCCAGGACCGGATCAGGCTCATTAATGCCTCTTGCCTGCCGTACAGTGGCAACGTGATCAACATTAACTACTAAACGTGCCATACCTCATTCCTCCATTATGGGCTTGGTTACAAAATAACGTTATCAATGCCATTAATCTCTTTTCCTCTTTTTCCATACGTTCAGCTCCTAACATGGATTTCTCATGGTCATAATTCAAGAGATGCAGGACTCCATGTACTAACAAACGATCAATTGTATAGGCCAAGGGCTCACACATCCCTTTCGACTCCCTTATGGCCGTATCCACAGAAACAACCACATCTCCCAACATGGTCGAATCAACGCCGGGTATTAGCTCGCCGGCCATTGGAAAGGCCAGCACATTAGTGGGTCCCTTTCTGTTTAGATACTGTTCATTCAGCCTGGCTATACTCCCGTCATCAGTGAAAAGAATACTCAGTTCCTTGTCATGACAACCCAAGTCTTCTAAGATTATCTCCAGCTTCTGCTCTATCGTTTTGACTTCTATCCCCGGGATCTCCTTCTGACATGTGATCTGTATTTCCATTTTCTCCATTCTTATTCTGTCCGACCGTCTCATCCAGGTTGGAGCCGTTGCGAGCGGGAACAGACTTTGTCGCTGCCTCTGGATATTCAATTCGGTGATGAAAAATGCCGCTCAATGTCATGTTAAAACTCTTTGCAATTTTATGAAGATCTTTCAAAGTGAGTTCGCATTCATCAAGCTGGCCGTCAAAGAAAACCTTGTTTATCATTTTCTGAACCATCCCTTGGATACGTGAGCCAGTAGGGTCCACGAGTGTCTTGGAAGCAGCCTCAACTACGTCTGCCAGCATAATAAGCCCGGCTTCTTTTGTCTGAGGTTTGGGGCCTCGATATCGAAAATCTTCTTCTTTGACCGGGAGGCTTTTCCCTCCCTTCTTTTCCGCCAGTTCTCTGGCTTTTTCATAAAAGAACGTGATCAGACTTGTTCCATGATGTTGATTGATAATATCGATGATCTCTTTGCTCAGTTTGTATTTCTTGGCCAGCTCAACACCGTCCTTCACATGGGAAATGAGGATCAAGCTGCTCATGGAAGGTGCCAGCTTTTCATGCCTGTTTTCGGAATCCCGCTGATTTTCAATAAAGTAGAGGGGTTTATTCACTTTACCTATGTCATGATAATAGGCAGCGACTTTTGCAAGCAAAGGATTGGCATTGATTGCCTGGGCGGACGCTTCCACCATATTACTCACAATAACGCTGTGATGGTAGGTCCCGGGGGCCTGAACCATAAGTTCCCTGAGAAGAGGTTGATCAAGGCTGGCAAGTTCAAGGAGCTTGATGTCAGTAGTATACCCGAAACTCATTTCGATTAGAGGCAGAATGCCGGCAGCCACGACACCAGCCAGAATTCCTCCGATAATAGCCGATGTAAAGGAAATCACCGCCCCCAAGGTATAGAAAGAACCGTATAGTGCCTCAATAGAAAGTGCCAGGACCATATTACAAATACCTACCTTGACACCTGTCTTGATAAACATACCCCTTTCCCTGCAGTCCTTTACTCCGTAAGCTGCTACAAGAGAGCTGATAAAAAAGTAGATAAAAAATTCCATCCGTCCCCCAAGCGCAAGTGAGACAAAGACGGAGATAATCAGGGAAAAACAGATAGCCACGTTTATCCCATGAAATACGGACATCAGCATGGCGCCGACAGCTACTGGTATTGCAAAGACAAGGGCCCTCGGGCTAAAGAAGTCAAAACCCCGGGCGATTTCACAGGCAACAAAATCAGATGCCATGACAACAAGGAAGATGCTCAAGAGCGTTAGAGCACAAAAGAGCATGTCTTTTGTGCTCACCCTGGATGAACGGTTATTCATAAGTCCAACAAGATATATGGCTGACAGGAAAATGCCAATCATGACTGCCATGGCAGGCATCCGGCCCAATGTATCCTTGTGTTTAAAGAATTTGTACTGCTCTGACAGCTTTAGAAGATGCTCGGGCGTAATCCTTTCACCTTCCCTTACGAGCATTTCACCCTTCTTGACCTTAAAATAGAAGGGCTTGGCCGATTTCCGTGCAAGATCTTCCCTCAGTTCGGTTTCCCTTTTGTTGAAAGTTAGATTCGGCTTTATAAGTGCTGAGGCCAGCTTGCATGAACCATTTGCCAGCCCTGCTGAATCCATTGATTTTTTTAGGGTTTTAGCTTGTGACACTATTAATCTGTTGGCGGTTTTCAAATCATAAAAGCGGTCCAGGTCATTAACTTTGGTTTCCTTTTCAGTGGGGATATCATGCAGGATAATCCCCTTGCCACTATGACTCATCAGCATCTTCTTGTTGCCTACAACGCCGTTATTGAGAACCTGTGCCACAATGTTGATTATTGATTCTTCGGCCTCGGGAGGGAAATTTTTTGTCATTAAAAGGTCAAATATCTTGTCATCCACAGGAATACCAAGAAATCCAAAAAAATCATTCCTTAGGGAATCGATACTCCTTATCTGATTATCAGGCACATTTTCAGTTTGTGGCGGTTTCTCCTCAAAGGCCCTGCCTGCTTGAAAGGCCTCCCTTATCTTGGAGACGATTTTTGTAGCGTCCGGATCAAAGTCATACACGGAAAGTACGGCCTTAACGGCTTCCAGCCTGTTTATCTCGGTCAGGCTGGTGTTTTCTACCAGGAATTCATATGAGGCCTTGACATCTCGAGTTGCCACATCTCCGAGATTGTACATTTTGGGGCTGGTCAACATATCGGGAAACAGCAATATGGAGATAATGATGGTCAAACCTATAAGCATATACCAGTTTAGTGCCTCTGCACCAAACCAGTGGCCTTTTACCCTGACATTCTTGGCATCTGTTAGGGTATCCCTTTCACCACTCTTGGGTAGTTTGCTGTTTTTAAGGGTCTTTTTTCTTTTCTTCTCAGACTTCGTCATCTACTCA
>JAYEIR010000139.1:0-7393 GCA_034660135.1 Thermodesulfobacteriota bacterium | reverse complement strand
ACCAAACCAGTGGCCTTTTACCCTGACATTCTTGGCATCTGTTAGGGTATCCCTTTCACCACTCTTGGGTAGTTTGCTGTTTTTAAGGGTCTTTTTTCTTTTCTTCTCAGACTTCGTCATCTACTCATTACTGATTGAAGTTTGTTGCCCGGCCCTGTTCCGGCCGCTATTGGACCGCTTATTACCTTCCGCAATTTCGTAGGCGTCTATGATTTCCTGGACCAATGGGTGCCTGACCACATCATCCCTGGAAAAATACACAAACCGGATCCCCTTGACCCCTTTCAGAATTTCTTTGGCCTGAATAAGGCCGGAGATTTTTCCGGCTGGCAGATCTGTCTGGGTCACATCCCCTGTTATAACAGCCTTGGAGCTAAAACCAAGACGCGTTAGAAACATCTTCATCTGCTCGGTAGTTACATTCTGGGCCTCATCCAGGATCACAAATGAATCGTTCAACGTCCTCCCCCTCATAAAGGCAAGAGGGGCCACTTCGATCACACCTTCCTGAAGCATATGAGAAGCACTCTCAAAATCCATCATATCATAAAGTGCGTCATACAAAGGCCTGAGGTATGGATTGATCTTCTCATAAAGATCTCCGGGCAAGAAACCCAGACGCTCTCCCGCCTCCACTGCGGGCCTTGTCAATACGATCCTGTTGACCTCTTTCTTCAGCAGGGAAGCCATTGCCATGGCCATAGCGAGATAAGTCTTTCCCGTCCCTGCCGGACCGATACCGAACACGATATCAAACTTTCTGATACTATCAATATATTGCTTCTGATTAACGGTCTTAGGGGTTATGGTCTTTTTCTTGGAGGAAATATAGACTTCGTCCTTAAATATCCTTTTCAGATCTATGGATTGGTCATTGCTCAAGATCCTAATAGCATAATCCACATCATCAACATACACGGGATACTTGGCCTTCAGGAGTTCATACAACTGGGTCAAAACCTTTGAGGCTAATTCAACCTCCCAATCGCTGCCCTGGAGGAGTAAGACATTCCCCCTGTTATGCACAGAAGGCCCAATTTTTTTCTCTATCAATCTGAGATTGGCGTTTTGCTCACCACACAGGGTGCGCATCAGTTCATTATCCGGAAAATTTAACTTTTTATCAACCAACGAAACAACCTCAGTCATTCTCCTGATACTTGAACAATAATACGCCGTTTCCTGGGCCTATTGTCAAAATCGATCAGCACAATCTGCTGCCACGTCCCAAGTGTCATTTTGCCATCAATAACCGGAATATGCAAGGACGGCCCGATAATAGCAGCGCGGACATGGGCATAGCCATTACCGTCTCCCCACCTTTCATTGTGCTCGTAATACGTGTCTTCCGGTGCTATTCTGTCCATTGCTTTTCTCAGATCATTAATAGCTCCGCTTTCAAATTCTATGGTAGTGAGAGCTCCAGTAGATCCCGGCACAAAAAGGGTGGCGACGCCGGCCTTTATGCCGGACTTCTTGACCTCTTTCATGGCCTCACCCGTGATATCCATGATATCGGTTCTACTCGTAGTTTGGAAAAAAATATCGCTATTCCGGACACACATTTCATATACCTCCACCACATACCTTGGCACTGTCAAATCCTTGTATCACAGGCCATATCTTCGTGCAACAAAAAGCCTTGGCGGAAAAGAGATCCTCCCATATCTTGAGGGTTAAGGGTCAATGGTTACCACATAAAGTTATCTGAGTTTGATCATGCAATCATTTATTTTAACTCCCCAAAAAACAAAAGTAAACAGGTAACTGGTGGATAGGCTAAAGGCTTTCAGGGAAAAGACTCATAAAACTCAATAATCGCATAACCGTTCAATGGACAAGATATTTGATCTCCGTTCCTGACGTTGACATGGTCTGTGGTTTGGGGTATGTTTTTTTTGAACGTCAGGAGAATTCAGTTCGATTGTGTTGTTACCTAAAAAATGCAATCAGCGGTTAGCCGTTAGCTATTAGCCCCATAAGATCAATCAGTTGACAGGCAATACGATTGTATCAAAAAATGAAAGTGCCAATTCAGCGTAAAGTTATACAACTGCTTGTAGTCTTTAAGCTAACGGCTAATTGCTAAAAGCTAATTGCAGGTTTTAGGTGAAATGATATGCCCTTTACCGGGCAAGGGAATATGGGGAGTTTTTTGTGCAAGGGCAATGGATAAAGACGCACTGTGCGCGCTTTGATCACGGCGGATGCGGCATAAAGGTCCTGGTAGAAAACGGCAAAGCCGTCCGTGTCTTGCCGGACGAAGCCAATGAGAGAAGCAGAGGATACACATGTGCGAAAGGCATGGCCTCCTTAGATCGGATTTACCATCCTGAGAGATTGCTCAGCCCCCTTAAACGGGCAGGGGAAAGGGGAGAAGGACGCTGGGAAAGAATTTCATGGGACAAGGCGTTGGACTATGCTGCATTGAAGCTCAATAATATCAAAGACGTATTTGGACCACAAGCAGCGGCATTTGCCCAGGGGGCACCAAAGGGGCTGGAATATCTATTGATGATGAGGTTGGCCAATGTCTTCGGTTCACCGAGTCTCGCGGGTACGCAGCATGTCTGTCACATGCCGCGGGAGCTCATGGGCAAATATACGTGTGGTTTCCTGCCTGTCCCTGATTATGAAATGCCGACCGACTGTATCATGCTCTGGGGAAGCAATCCCTTCAGTACTAATGAGGAGGGAATCCTGGGGATTCATCTGAAACGTTCCTTGATGCAGGGAAATCCCAAGCTTATTGTAATTGATCCTTATTTGAGCGAACCGGCACGCCAGGCCGATCTCTGGCTTCAGATCAGGCCCGGTTCCGACGATTTCCTGGCCATGGGGCTTTTGCACGTCATCATAAACCAGGAATTATACGATGATGCCTTTGTTCAGGAGTGGACAACGGGTTTTGATGAGCTTAAGAACCATGTTGATCAATATAACCCCAGGATGGTGTCTGAGGCGACCTGGATTCCGGAAGAAATGATTGTCCGGGCCGCAAGAATTTATGCTGAGTCCAAACCTGCCCTTCTTCATTGGGGCAATGCTCTGGACAACAACGGCATCAACACATCGCAGACATGCCGTGCACTAACCTTCCTCATGGCCATTACCGGAAACATAGACGCCCCTGGTGGGAACATACAGCCCGTAGTGCCCAGGGTAATGAGTCTCCGCAAATTTATAGGTATGGATTTCTCACCTGAAAAGGAGCAGAAACCACTTCACCGGCATTATGGTATTTCCCTTGGCCAGCCTCAAGTTCCAGGTTCACTGTTGATCAAGACCATCCTGGGCGAAAAACCATATACCATCAAATCCCTGTTTGTTCAGGGCAGCAATCCCCTGATCAGTTATGCCGGATCTGATAGTGTATATAAGGCCTTCAAGCAACTTGATTTTATTATGGTATCGGATCTTTTCATGACCCCTACCGCTGCCATGGCTGACCTGGTTCTTCCCGTGGCAACCAATATGGAATATAACGATATCGGACACTATGGTCTCCCTCACGGGTATATCCTGGCACGACCCAGGATTGTGGAACCACAGGGGGAATGCTGGTCAGATATGAAGATAATTAATGAACTGGCAAAGCGGCTCGGTCTCGGACAATTTTTCTGGGAAGATATTCAAGAATGCCTTGAAGCAATTGTGGCCCCTTCCGGGCTGGATTATGAAGGGTTCTGTCAAAAGGGTATGATAAAAGGGGACATGGAATATTATAAATACAGAAAAAAGGGCTTCAGAACCCCGTCAGGCAAAGTAGAGCTCTATTCTTCGATTATGGAAAGACAGGGGTTCGAACCGCTTCCCACGGTGGCTCTTCCGAAAGGGCGTGATAAAACCTATCCTCTTTTGATGATCAATTCCAAGCCAAAAAACTTCTTCCATTCGGCATATCGAAACATTGAATCACTTCGTAAAAGAGAAGGTGAGGCAAGTCTCAGGATTCATCCCGAAACAGCCTCAAAACATGATATTGTTGAGGGAGATAAGGTCATCCTTATTTCACCCAATGGCCGGATACAACTAAATGCCGTGGTTACGGAATCTCTACACCCTGACGTTGTAATGGCTGATTACGGCTGGTGGTTTCCTGAAGAAGGCATTGATCGGCTTTTTGCCTGGAGGAAATCCAATATCAACATACTTACCAGCGGGGAACCACCTTACGATCCGGTTTTAGGGACTACGCCGCTCAGAAATATTCCATGCCGCATAGAAAAGAAATAGGCGCTACTCAGGTGGATAGGCTAACAACCTGAGCAGAGCACCAGAAATTGATGAAAAAGGTCACAGGTTTTTTATGTCTCTGTCAGGTCTGATTTGTAACATAACAAATTTTTTCAAAGGAGGTCGTTATGTCCAAGAGATTTAAGGTGTTTGTTATTGCGTGTTTTGCTGTATTACCGTTCTTTTTCTTTTCTTCCTGTTATGCAAGACCACCAAAACCGGGGGCTAATTTTGTCTGGGTGAAACCGCATAAAAACCCTGGTGGTGTCGTCATACCAGGGCACTGGAAACACGTTGGGCCGGGGGAAAAAGGAAAAGTATGGGTGCCGGGACATCATGCCCCGAATAGCGCTTTTATAAAAGGGCACTGGAAAGCGTTGCCCCCTGCAAGGCCGGGCCGTGTATGGGTACCGGGCCATTACGGGCATGACGGGCATTGGAAATACGGCCACTGGCGATAGCTTGACATAAACCACATCTTTGTCCTCTTTTACCCTGACCGCAATCAAGAAGGTGCGACCAGGGGGCTCCCGTGCGCAGACTCTATTGATGAAACGAAGTTTCAAACCAACTTTTGTATCGGTTTAATGCAGTCTGGATTATTGTATTTAACATCATTGACACCTGTTGACACAGGATAATATCTCATTTTTCGAATATGACATTCCCGTTGAATTGCCTCCAGTTGTTTTAAACCGCTGGTTTCTTGATTAAGCCATGAGTCATACACACCAGGAGGAAGGATAACAGGCATTCTATCGTGGATGGCACTTACAGATTTGCTTGAACTGGTGGTGATAATTGTGCAGGAGTGATATGCTTTTTCATCTTTCCTTTTCCATGTTTCCCAGAGTCCGGCAAAAGCAAACGGTTCGCCGGATGATAGTGCAAAATACCATGGCTGTTTGTGGCCGTTTTCTCTTTTCCACTCGTAATACCCATCTGCCAAAACAAGACATCTGCGGCTCTTGAACGCGCCCCGAAAACTGGGTTTTTCCATCAAAGTCTCGGCACGGGCGTTGATCAGTTTAGATGCTCCTGATAGATCCTTTGCCCAGGAAGGTACCAGTCCCCAGTGAAGTTTTCCCAGCCGGTTTTCATCATCATGTCTGATAACTGAGAGTATCTCGTGGGTAGGGGCGATATTGTAGCTTGGCGTAACCTCGCAGGTTACGGCCTGTATATCAAAAGCTTGTTGTAGGATTTCCAAGCAACTGTATTGTACAAATCTTCCGCACATGGCATTTGCCTCACGTTATCATGACACTTTCGGCAACTGATCCCGGTTCGTAGTATAAGAAGGTGAGCGTTTTTTAAAGCCGCTTATGTGCTTGAGCTGCTTTTTCCCAAGAGATCTTGCACCCTTTTTGCGGATATCGTGGGACCGCTCTGGATTTCGGGTCCTGCGATACAACCGCCCTCACAACTCATGATCTCAAGCAGCTCTGCCGGCGCATCGTTCTTCTTTGCATAGGTCTTGAGTAAGGTCATGGTCTTCTTGTCAAGGCCGTTGATACTGAGACACCGGATCTCCGAACTGTCGGCAAAGGCCATGACAGCGGATGCGACCCCCTCTGCCACAGGAAATCCCCTGCCTTCGCGGCCGGCCTCTCTGTCAAATGTGGCAGGTTCCTGTATTGCAGGATCAATCCCACTCCCCTCAAAAATCGCCTCTAATTCCTCAAATGTCAGGACAAAATCCACTTCAGCGTCTTTTATGGCTTCGTTGCGTTTGGCAATACAGGGGCCGATGAAGACGGTCACGCACTGAAGGTTTCTCTGCTTTTCATCGGCTGCCGTGAAGTGCATAGGAGTGGGGGTCTTTGAAACATGGGGCTTGAGTTCATGAAGGTGCTTTTCCACTGCCTGAAACCATGCAGGACAGCAAGAAGTAGTCATGAATTTTTCGCCGCGGCCAAGTCGTTCATTGAGTTCTTCTGCCTCCATCCTCGCGGTCTGCTCTGCGCCAAGGGCGACTTCTACCACCCTCTCAAACCCCAGCGTCTTCAACGCCCCCGCCAGCCGATAGATATCTCCCTGAAACTGACCTGCCGCAGACGGAGCCAGGAGCGCAGAAACCGGACGCTTGCCGCCAAGGGCCTTTAACACATCCAGTGCCTGGGATTTCTGGATGACCGCCCCGAAGGGACAAGAGTTCAGGCATTTTCCGCAGAAGATGCACTTGGAGAAATCGATGTGTTCTTTTCCCTCGCTGTCTTTGGAAATGGCCCCAACAGGACAGGCCTCTTCGCAGGGAATGGGTATGCGAACAATGGCGTGGAACGGACAGACCTTTTGGCACTTCCCGCAGACCACGCATTTATCAAAGTCTATATGGGCCTGGTGTCCGTTCTTGAATGAAATCGCCTTTTTCGGACAGTGCTGGATGCAGGGGTGGTCAACACAGGCATGGCACACGTTGGTCACAAAATAGCGGGACGGCGTACAGGCCCTGCATGCGTCATCCAGGACCGTAAGGATGTTTTCTTCAGGAGCCTGCCGGGTAAGGGCCGTTGCGGCATATTCTGACAGGGGGATCAGTTCATCAAGGTCGTCCTCAATGTTAAATCCCAGCAACGCGATGCATCGCTCCCGGATGATAGCCCTGTCCTTGTAGATACAACAGCGGGTAGGTTCCGAATGGCGCGGCCGCATTTCAACAGGGAAATAATCGATACGCTCAAGGAGATTCCCATCCAGAAAGGCACGTGTGATTCGTGCGAGCAGTTCGCCACGGATCCGGGTCACTACGCTGTTGTATTTCAACCTCAGTCTCCTCAAAGTCAGGGAATAAATACTGGGATTACCACAGTCAATATCTTCTGTTTTCCCTGAAATGTCAATCTCCCAATTCCATGTGCAAGGAAGCCACCAGTGATGAAGTTTGCTATAGTTAAAAACACTTTCATCTCGATATTTCCTTCCTGCACCGGGTAGATCTGTCTCTCGCTTGACGACGCGTGCGGTTCTTAGATTACTCTCGCCATATTGTCCCGACCCTGGCTGACATATAAAATCGAAAGTATTGTAGGTTTCTATAATTAAGGGTTGATTAATCCGTTCGTTAGGGTTATACAAACAAAACTTACAAAAACAGCCTGATCGAGTCAACAGCGAAACATCAGGATCAAGGCTTTCAAAAGATCACGAATGTGAC
>JAYEIR010000138.1:0-3084 GCA_034660135.1 Thermodesulfobacteriota bacterium | reverse complement strand
AACATAGAGCGGATTTCTGCGAAGATAAGGGAGGTCCTGCATGGTTGACAGTCTTACGAACAACATATCCGCCTCCTGCTGCTCCGACCTCCTCATTCTCAATGCTGTTTACATCAATAGTCGCATAATCCGGAGAACTATCTTCTCCATCAGAAATAACAGGCCATTTTCCACGTCTTCACGGTATTCCGGGGACAGTATAATTAAATCCATGTAAAAAGGGCTCCTCACATGGGTGTCATTATTTGGTGTTGCACCTTCTCAATGAATGTGAGAAAGTGAAAAAATCGTGGGGAAAAAGGGGGAGAAGCAAATGAAAAGACTACGATTAAGTATTGTTATTTGGTTTACCATGTTTCTGTTTGGAGCAATGGCCGGTTCCGCGGGCGCAAAATCAGAGGGATATAAAAAGATCTCAGCTCCCGAAGTCAAAAACCTGATCGAGGAACGAAAAGCCGTGGTGGTCAACTTGCTGTCCCAAATAGAATATGAAATCCAGCATATCCCCGGCTCCATCAATATCCCGGTCATTGATATGGAGACAACGGATATTCTGCCAAAAGAGAAAGACACACCACTCGTGTTTTACTGCATGGGCAAGAGGTGACCCTATACCATAAGAGCCGCAAGGATTGCGGTCAAGAGGGGCTACAATAATGTGTACACCTTTATCGGAGGAATACCGGAGTGGCGGAAGTTCAACTATCCCATGATAATCAACAAGGAGTATCAAAAGCTCAAGGTTAAGAAAATCCGGCCAAAGGAACTTGCCCGCCTCATGAAAGAGAAGGACTTCTATATCTTAGATGTTCGGCCATTAGATTTCAAATTGAACAGCTCTTTTATCAAGGGGAGTTTTCTCTGCCCCCTTGTCTACCTTGCTGATAGATATAAAGAAATTCCGAAAGACCGGCAGATTGTGGTCACTGACTGGGCAATGAAACAATCACCTATTGTGGCAAAATACCTCCATGCAAAGGGATATCCGATATACGGAGTGCTTAAGGCAGGTCTTGAACGGTGGGAAGAAATCGACAAGTTACCGGTTGAGCAGCGGGAGCCCACAAAAGAACTCCTCCCATTGAGTCTCCCCAAGAACAAGTAATAACCGTTCACGGGTTCAACCCGTGAACCCCCTACAACAAGTAGGTGGGCTGGGAAACCCGAGCCACAGGAGTCGGAGGCCGGAAACCACTACCGCGGAGTCACTCCTCAGGCGTGATTTTCCCGTTATTCCGGGGCAGAAAGGCGAAGCTTCATTATAACGTAGGAGATCGTTCATTTGAAGTCATACAATTCCCTAACATACAGGGCTGCGCCCAGGAGAAGGATAGTCCTCAAGATTGTCCTGTTGTTCCTGCTACTGATTGGTTCAGTGATCGCTACAGCCGCCTACTCGACCTTTTTGGAAAACAGGAGGGCTAACTACTTTTTCTCCCAGGAGTTACTCAGAAAGGTAGGAATCGCTTCTTCCATTCAGAACGGCGAAAAAGAAAAATTGGAGATTATTTCCGGGATCGTCAAAGAGCAGAATCAAAGGTATTGCGATTTCCTTGACTACGACAACTTATCCGCTCTGACATTTATGCTCAAATCAATCGCAACCATACACGGCATTGACCTTGCTTTTGTCTTTGACGAAAATGGAGATCTCGCAACCACCTACCCGAAAGGGCCCCATGTGAAAAACCCTTCCATTTATGGGAACCTGATAAGTGACCGCAGGGCGAGAACGGATGTGGAACATATATCAGCAGCAATGCTGATCGATCAGATCCCTGATTTCGTCTCCAGGTCCAACGATCAGGTCTTGTGCTTTAAATCATTAATCCCCCTATTGCACGATACAGGCGAGATCTATGGCTATGTGGTGCTGGTAAAACTCATCAACGGCAACAAGAAGCTTGCGGAAAGGATGGCGGATCTTTCAAGGGCGGACATTGTTTATTACGACCTGTGTGGCAAGGTTATCCTGACAAGTTTTACCGCATCAAGAATACCGTATCCTAAAAAGGGGATCATTGCATTTAAGGGAGAGAGCTTCCGTACCTGGGGGGCCAATGTGACCGATGCAAACGGGCAAGTGTTCGGGAGGCTGATTGTGGCAGTGGACAATAAACCGTTTCTCGAAAAAAGACGTTATCTCCTGTTACGCAATCTCATCCCTTTTTTCACAACCGTAATAATCTGCCTTGCCCTTCTCTTTCTCCTGAAAACCCGTGTCTTTGACAAAATCAGACAGTTGATAACTGCCCTGCGCGGGGTATCAGAAGGAGAGGGTGACTTGAGTATCCGGTTGCAGATTCCGCCGGAAAGGGTGACAAACAAGAACCTTGATGAAGTCGAGCAGATGGGCATCGATTTCAATCACATGATGGACAAATTGGAAGAGGCATATAACCAGCTTGCCGAGGCCCGCAAGGAAGCAGAAACGGCCAGCATCTCCAAGAGCCAATTCCTGGCCAACATGAGCCACGAGATCCGTACGCCCATGAACGCGGTCATTGGGTTCAGCGATATGCTGATCGACACAGACTTAGATGAGACCCAGACTGATTATGCAAAAACGATCAAGAGGAGTGGAGATGCCCTCCTCTCTCTCATCAACGATATCCTCGATTTTTCCAAGATCGAGGCAGGGGAGTTGCAGTTCGAAGATGTGGACTTTGATCCCGAACTTGTCACCTACGATGTATGTGATTTGATTCGCCCCAAGATCGGATCAAAGCCTATAGAGGTCCTGTGCCGTGTCGGGGATAACGTTCCTTCTCTCGTGAGAGGGGATCCGACACGATTCCGTCAGGTTCTTACCAATCTGATGGGCAATGCCCCCAAATTCACCGAATCCGGAGAGATCGAACTCTCCCTCTATGTTGAAGAAGAAAGAGACGAGGAAGTGAAGCTTCATGCCGCAATACGGGATACAGGCATCGGTATAGATAGGGATAAATTGTCCCACATTTTTGACCAGTTTCAACAGGCCGACGGTTCAACTACCAGAAAGTATGGCGGAACCGGATTGGGATTGTCCATATGCAAGAAGATAGCAAATCTTATGAATGGCGATGTCTGGGCGGAAAGCCC
>JAYEIR010000137.1:0-3091 GCA_034660135.1 Thermodesulfobacteriota bacterium | reverse complement strand
TGCAGCGACCCCGAGGCAGAGCACAAGGAGATCTACGAGCGACTGGGCCTTAGCGATGTGCTGCTTCCCAGGAAAATGCATGTCGTGAAATGAGTAGTGACCATTATGTCCGCAAGAGCCGCGCCCCCCGGGAATCTAACCTTGAAAATGGCAAACTTGGGCTAAGGGTCTGTCAGGAAATAACTTATACATTTATGCATCTCATCTTCAGGTCATCTTTAGCCGATCCTCAATCGCAAACGCCTCGAAATAGCACGACTATTCCTCTGCTTTTGTTCAATCGTATCAACTAAATCTAACCTAAATCTGAGCGCCTAATCGCACAACTTATTTTCTGACAGACCCTAATACATAATGTTAGGTAAAAATAATATAATTTGAGGGAAAGAGATTAAAATGACTATTCCAACGGCAACAGCGATCAAGAAAGGCAAAATACCCTTGAAGATTGACTCAAGAGGGATTTCTCCTATGACATTCTTTGCCACACCAAAGACCACGTAGACATTAATACCAACGGGTGGGGTAATAACACCCATCTCGGTGACCATCACGATAATAATGCCGAACCAAATGGGGTCGTATCCGAGATTGCTCACTACCGGGTAAAAGATAGGGATAGTCAGGGTAACCAAAGCAAGGGCATCCATGAAGCACCCGCCGCAGAAGTAGATCAGCACTATTATTCCGATAACGATGTATGAGGGCAAATCCAATGAGCTTACCCAAGTAGCAATTTCAAAAGGAATCCTGGTAACCGCAAAGAACTTCCCGAAGAGCGTGGCTCCAGCTATAAGCATTATCACCATGCATGATGTCCTCAGTGTCTCATACAGAGATTTCACAAAAGACTTCCAGGTGAGTTGTCTCCTGACCACTGATACGACCAGCACCCCGAAAGAACCAACCGCTGCAGCCTCTGTTGGAGTAAAAACCCCAGTGAACATTCCTCCCATCACCAGGACGAAGACGATAAGTACCTCGCTGAGCTTGCCTAATGAGAGAAGCTTTTCCTTCCACGTAAACTTTTCTCCCTGGGGGCCCTGGTCCGGCGCCTTGAGGCACCAGATATAGATGGTGATGATGAAAAGGATAGTGACAAGAATTGCCGGGATGATTCCCGCGACAAAAAGCTTTCCTATGGACTGTTCGGTCAATACGCCGTATACAATCAATACCACACTGGGAGGCATTATCATTCCCAAGCCTCCTCCTGATGCTACAGACCCTGTTGCAAGTTGGTCATTGTAGCCGTAGCGTTTCATTTCGGGCAGGGACACGGTTGCCATGGTGGCTGCCGTGGCAGCGCTTGAGCCGCAGACCGCGCCGAAGGCCGTACATGCGGAAACCGTGGCCATGGCCAGCCCTCCCCTGGTGCTGCCCAGATACTTATTTGCAGTATCGTAGAGTCTGCTGCTGATACCGCTGTTAAATGCAAGTTGTCCCATTAACACAAACAGGGGGATTGTAGTAAAACCATAGGCAGAGAACACATCGTAAAAATCCCTTGACATAATGTTTAGCCCCCCCTTCAGGGAGACCATTATGGAAAACCCCACAAATCCGATCATTGCCATCACATAGGCAACGGGCATTTTGGACATAAAGATGATGATCATTACGACTACGCCGATAATACCGATGAGAGTAGGATTCATTTCGCCCCCAGTTTCTTAATGTTTTCGATGGCATCTTTCACGATAACGAGAGTGAATATTGCCAGACAAAAGGACATCAAATAGACCACCATGTATTCGGGAAGCCTGAGATTCATGGTGACCTCGCCTGATCTTCGCATTGTGCCTGCATAGAGGAATATTCGCCAGGTCAAAAGGGCGAAAAGGCATACGGCCAGGATATTGGTGCACAGCTCAATAATGGTTTGAGTCCTTTGAGGGAGCAAACGCACCAATATCTCAACACCGACATGCCCCTTTGTTTTGTGTGTGAAAGCCAGCGCCATTGCAATGCCGATTGTTGCCAGAATGGAGACGATCTCCATTGAGCCGAATATGGGATAGCCGAAAAACCGGCCTACAACGTCGGCGCAGGTAAGGAACATCATACCGGCAATGCAGATGCTGCCGATCTTCTTTAATATGTCTGTTGTCGAGTCTATGATTTTCATTTTTCCTCTATTTCAGTCCCCCTGGCCCTATTTACAGGCAGGGCCCAATATCTCTGACCGGGCCCAGAGGAACAGATTTTCCATGTTGGAATAAAAACGTGGGACCCGGAGCATCCCTTACCGGGTCCCTACCAATCATGGATTAGTCTTAATCGGCTGCAATATACTTGCTCTTGAACTTCCCTTTTTCTGCGTCTTTCAGACGTTTCTGCACATAGTTAAGCACCTTACCCCCGGGAAGGCCTTTGCCTTTCACCTCTTTTTCGTACTGGTCCATCACAGGTTGCACGGCCTTTTTCCATCGGGCTGCCTCGTTTGGATCAATGCCGATGACAGTGTTCCCTTTGTCGAGGAAAAACTGAATGCCTATCAGGTCGCTGCTGTCCCATGCCTCGCCGTGCTTGATGACCCACTCCTGGTTGATCTCCTCAATGGTTTTTTTGACGTCATCGGGCAGTTTCTCCCACTTATCCTTGTTCATAACCACAAAAAAGCCAAGACCATAGCCGATCGAATTGCATGAGATGGCATAATCCGTTACTTCACCGAGCCTCCATCCTTTGTTCGCCTCCATAGGGTAAACACCGCCGTTCACTACGCCTTTCTGGAGGGCCTGGTAGAGTTCGGGCATGGGGAATGCAACCGGGGTGCCGCCAAGGCATTTGAGCATCTCTGCAGTAGGACCGTGGGAACGGATCTTCAGACCTTTCAGGTCTACCATCTTGTAAACTGCTTTGTCCTTGGTGTGAATTGTTCCAGGACCATGGCTATGGAGATACATGACCTTCGTGTCGGAAAGTTCTTTTGGCTGGAATTTTTCATTGATCTCGTTAATGATGGCAGTTGCTACAGTCCCGCTTGGATAGCCCATAGGGAGATTAATGACATCCATAACGGGAAATCTCCCGCGTGTATACTGGAGGATCGAGAAACCTATGTCCGAGATTCCTTCCACTGTCCCGT
>JAYEIR010000136.1:0-3106 GCA_034660135.1 Thermodesulfobacteriota bacterium | reverse complement strand
TGAGGTTGACCGATTGAAACACCTTGAGGATCTCGTCTGGGGTCAGGTAACCGATGAGTTTTTTCTGGGCGCGTTTCTGAGGGATGTTCCGTATGGTCTGTGCGACGTCCTTCTGGTCGGGATATATGAGCGTGATCATTTTGGCAAAGGATTTGATGGCGGCCAGGCGCTGATTTCGAGTTCTTGGGCTGTTGTGTCGCTGGTTTTCAATGTGGTCTAGGAAAGAGACAATGGTGTTGAAAGAGAGGTGTTCGACCTGAAGATGCTGGACTGAGACATGATGATGCCGTGCTGCAAAGGGAAGCAAAAGGGTAAAGGCATCCCGATAGGAATCGATGGTCTGTTTGCCTGCGCCCTTGAGGTGGGGCAGATAATGGTCAAAAAACTGGTGTATGCCGTCTGACAGGTTCATATATCGTGGAGTGCCTTTATGCTGAAGTCGAGGAGTTGCTGACGCTGATTGGCATCAGTGAACTTGAGATAAACGGCTGTGTAGCGATACTTTCGGTGGCCCATATAGGCGGAGAGGATGGGCAGGGCGGATTGCGGGTCCTGCCCCTGGGATCGGATCCGATGGAGTGTATTGACGGCGAATGAATGCCTCAGGCTGTGTGGTGTGGGAGGGCCAAAGACCGTATTTCCAATGACGCGTCTTTTGCGTTTGAGGCAGATGTCGTCCAGGGCCTGATGGAATGCGGCATATATGCGGTCTGGCCGTAATTTTCCGCCCTTTGGAGCGGGCAGGAGCCATGTGCTTTCATTATGGGTTTGAAGCGTTTCTTTTACGGAGAGGTAATTGTTGAGATGCTGGATAACGGCAGAAGACAGGGCGATGAGCCGGTCTTTTCTGAACTTTGTTTTTTCGATATAGACGGTGCCGTCGTCTTTGCGGTAGTGGTGATGTTTCAACCGGAGGGGTTCGGACAGCCTCATACCGCATTGGGCAAGGAGAAAGATTGCGGTGTAAACAGTGAGATCGTTGAAGAAGTGTTTGGGATTGTGCCGGATCTTTCGGTAGATGGCACGGAGCATGCGTTTTGTCTGTGAAGGAGAAAAGATAAAGGGGACAAAAGCGTTTTCCCTCTGGAGGGGAAAATCCTTGAGGGGGTTATGGTCCATCAACTGGATTCGGATGAGGTAGTCAAAGAAACCCCGTGTGGCAATAATAATGGCATTTATGGATCGAGGTTCCATTTGCAGTGATTTTTTGAAGTCCATAAAATCCAGTGGGTTGACCTCATGCATGCTTAGACCTGTTTTTTCCATAAAACGATCGAAGGGCCGCAACATGCTTCTGAGGTGCTTGTCTGTAAACCCAAGGTCCCTGCGATAAGCAACATATGCTTCTAATTGTTCTGCCAGACTGCTGTTAAAGGGTTTCATCGAAAAGCCTCTTTCTCATCAACCGGGTGTGAACATGGATATAGCGCCGGGTGGTCTGGATGCGGTCATGGCCCAACATCTCTTTGACCTGGAAAATGGAAGCGCCGGCTTCCAACAGATTCTGAGCGTATGTATGCCTGAGGCAGTAAGCGGATTCGGATATGCCTGCGTTGTGAAGACAAGCGGAGATGTCACTGCTGACTGTGAAATAGGCAATAGGGCGATAGGGTGCAGTAAGAGTCAGGAAGAGTGCCCTGTGCCTGATTTGAGGCCGAGCATGGGCCATATAGACAGCAACGGCCTTGAGGGCCTCCTCTGGCAAAGGAAGGTGTAAAGGGACGGTATTCTTTCGATTGGGAAGCACGATCTTTTTTTTGGCAAACGAGATGTCATCCAATGTTATCAGACTGATTTCCTTTGGTCTGAGACCCAGTGTGTATGCCAGATAGATCATGGCATTGCACCGGATATCCCCGGGACGTTCCCAGCAGAGGCTGGAGAAGAGACGTTCAATTTCTGCCGTACGGAGAAACCTTGGGGGTTTGGCTTGGGCATAGAAGGGAGTACCTGTCAAGAAGGCTGAGAGGTCCCTTTGAAGGATGCTTCTTTGGTAGTACAGGTATTGCAGGAACCCGCGCAGACAGGACCTGTGAATGCGCTGGGATTTATGGCTGTATCCAGCGTTGTAATCTCTCAGGAACGTATCGACTTGCTCGATGGTGAGCGTTGAGAAATCGTCGTTATACAGGTATTGATGGAGCCCTGAAAAAATATTCCGGCAGGTGCGGATCATTCCCTGGGTCACGTTTCGGGTGTCTTTGTAATGACCGAGGTATTCTTCATAGATATCGGGTAATGCCTCACGGGGTTTTTTTACGGGCTCTTCGAGTTGATCGTTTTCATATAGATACCGTGCCAGCCCCCTGAGCGGGGCCAGGTTGATCGATTTAAGCTCTGATTCGGATTCAAACGCCTTGAGGGTCTCGTACGTGAACAGGTCAGTCAGAGCCATGTTGGAAGCATTGGCAAACGCGACCCAGTGTTTCAGTATCCATTGATATAACTTGATGGTGTGTGAACTGTACTGTGAAGACCCCATCCACTGCAGATAGGCATCGACAGCCTGTGCCAGGTCTTTTGTGGTTTGGCGTTTCATTCGTGTGCCTCCTGGGATGCCAAAGCGTTTCCGTTGAATCCGGTCATCTGTTTCAGCCTTTGGCGGTACGCTTTGAGGGTATTAACGGTTTCGACAAAGCTGCTTTTTTGGCATGTCATGACCATGTCAATGGTGTTGAAGTTTTTATTGCAGCGAAAACATCTGGCCAAGTTGGTTTTTGGATTTGTGGCCGTTTGAAACTCGCCACAAAGCGGGCAGAGAAAGCGGAAATAGCCTTCACTGATCTTGGACGGCATTTTCAGCCGGTCCTCTATCAAGGCATTGATGGGGACGTGATTACGCAGTTCAAACAACTCGTTTTGGGTAAATCGTTTCATGGTTCCTCCTTGCAGGGATCGTTGTTCAGATTATGGTTATCCGGGTTAAGGGCCGGGTTTGTGCTGAAGCGGCCCGAAAAATGCGCGCAACGTATAAATGCCATATTCCCATTGGAAAGCCTATAACGTCCTTTTTTGCAATCACCACGGAAGATTAGATAAGGTATTGAAATAACAGTGTAACAAAAAATTGACGCGTCCATCTTTGCAATCATTATGAAAATGGCCA
>JAYEIR010000135.1:0-3108 GCA_034660135.1 Thermodesulfobacteriota bacterium | reverse complement strand
CAGTCTCCATATTTTATACGCGTTCAGATAAGCGTGTTTTTTTAATTTATAGATAGATTCTAATTAGTTATAATATTGTTTATCGCTGTTAAAAGGGCATTATTCTCTTCAGGAAGACCTATGGTGTCACCGGTAACCTGAAAGTGCTGTAAAGTTGGCGATTTAAAAATGTTGTTTTATTCCCTCCAATATTCTTCCCAACAATTATCTGTATAATCCCTTCTTCTGATTTTCTTCTCTGTTTTTTCTTCCCCTCATTTTCTTTTTTTACTTCACTTATGATAACACCATTGGTCCGAGGAGGTCTGAGGCCAATGGCACAGAAAATCAAGAAGCGAAAGTGCAAACATTGCAAAAGGTTATTCTTACCGGACCCTCGCAATACCAACCGTCAAAACTACTGCTTAAAACCCGAATGCCGGAAGGCCAGTAAGGCATCAAGTCAGAAGCGATGGCTTCAGAAACCCGAGAACCGAGATTACTTCCGTGGACCTGACAATGTAGAGCGGGTCCAGCGATGGCGAAAGGCCCACCCGGGATACTGGCAGCGAAAACAGAAAAACAAGCAAACTGCGTTACAAGATCCCTTAACTCAGCAACTATCCGAAAACATTGACAATAAAGACGATTTTGCATCCCATGCGTTACAAGATTCCTTAATTCAGCAACCTGCTGTTTTGATTGGGTTAATCGCTCAATTAACAGGATATGCGTTACAAGAGGACATAGCCATGGCCGCCTGCCGAATGCAACAATTGGGTAACGATATTCTTAACCCACAACATAGAGGAGGCAGACATGGTACAAAAACATCTGATTCATCATCAGCGTATCCGCAAAATCCCCAAACAGTTCAGTTGGCTGGATCATCGTCTGGTCCGTGATCATTACATTGATCGCTGCAGCCATTCGGCAGCAGCCCTTTATCTCTTTTTGGTCACCGTAGCCGATGCCCAGGGTCTGAGCTATTACTCGGACCGGGTCATCTCACAGCGTCTCGACATGGATGCTAATACCCTGGCACAGACCCGGAAGGAGCTGATTCTCATCGGTCTTATTGCCTACCAAAGCCCCCTGTATCAGGTACTGGACCTGGATACACCGACTGAAACAACACAGAGATCTGCCTGTGCGTTGCACGCAGACAGGTATCCCGGGCAGTTCCAATCACTGGCACACATCTTCAAACAAATTGGGGAGGGCGCATCATGATCGATTATGAACTCTTTTCCAAGATCAGGCATCTCAAAGAACACAAAGGACTCACTGCCCCGCAGATTGCCGCGGAACTGGCCCTGGATCCGCGAACGGTTCGAAGATGGCTTGCCGTAAAATTCCGACCAAAAAAGATAACACCACGGACCAGCAAGCTCGACCCTTTCAAACGTAATATCATCCGCATGCTGGAGACCCATCCCTACACCGCTACCCAGATCTTCCAGCGCATCTGCGAGCAGGGCTTTGACGGGGGCTACTCCATTGTCAAGAGATATGTGAGAAAGGTCAGACCGCCAAAGTCGCCGGCCTTTTTGAAGCTGTCGTTTGCCCCGGGTGAGTGCGCACAGGTTGACTGGGGCTCATATGGGACTGTCAATGTGGGCTCAACCCGAAGAAGACTCAGCTTCTTTGTCATGGTTCTGTGTTACAGCCGCATGATGTATGTGGAGTTTACCGTCTCTCAGACCATGGAGCACTTCCTGGGATGCCATCAGAACGCCTTTGATTTTTTCGGCTCTGTCCCTAAAGAGATCATGGTCGATAATCTCAAGTCCGCCGTATTAAGACGCATTGTCGGACAGGACCCGGTATTGAACCCCAAATACTTTGATCTTGCCAACCACTACGGCTTTAGCATCACACCGTGCAATATCGGCAAGGGCAACGAAAAAGGCCGGGTGGAAAATGGGGTAGGCTATGTGAAAAAAAACTTCCTCGCCGGTCTCCATATCCCGGATTTTAGTGCCATCGGTCCCGCAGCCCGCAACTGGATAGACACCATCGCCAATGTGCGCATTCATGGAGAAACCCGGCAAAAACCGCTTGACCTTTTTGAGAAGGAACGGCCTTTTTTAAACTCGCTGCCGGCCAATCCCTTCGATATTGCTACTGTCTCACAGGTCAGGGCCTCCAGTCAGTTCCGCATTACCATCGATACCAATCACTACTCGGTCCCGGCTGAGTATGCCGGTATCAGGCTCACGCTTAAGGCCTATCCGGACAGGTTATGTGTCTATTGTAAAGGCAAGCTGATTGCCCGCCATATGCGCAGCTATGATCGATACCAGGACTTCGAAGATCCGGATCATCCCAAAGAGCTGCTCAATCAGCGTAAAAAGGCCCGTGATCAGAAAATCTTCACGCGCTTTTTAGCTTTGTCTCCAAAGGCTGAACAGTATTATCGAAAGCTTGAGCAGCGACGTATGAACCCCCATCATCACGTGCGAAAGATTGTGGCTTTAAGCGAAATCTATGACCCTGACATTGTAGCCAGGGCCATGGAAGATGCCTTTACTTTTGAGGCATTCTCCTCAGAGTATATTGCAAACCTGATCGAGCAGCGATCTCATTCTCTGCCCGAACCCGGAGCGCTTCATCTCACCCGCCGGGAAGATCTTCTCGACATTAAGGTCGAACAACCGGATATCGCCATCTACGAAAGGAACCATCATGAATGACAAAAAAGAACCACCGTGCTTGCTTGACCAACATTTGAGATACTTGAAACTCTCTTTTATGCAAGAGCACTATCAGGACCTGGCCGCACAGGCCGCGAAAAAACATTGGTCACATCTGGATTACATTGAAAAACTTGCCGACGGTGAGGCTGCCATGCGCCGTGATCGTTCCATAGAGCGCCGTATACGCCTGGCACGCTTTCCGGTCATCAAGACCCTGGATCAGTTCAATTGGTCCTGGCCCAAAAATATCAACCGTCTCCAGGTCCAGAACCTCTTCAGACTCAACTTTATCAAAGACAAGTCCAATGTCATCTTCTTAGGCGGCGTAGGACTCGGAAAGAGCCATCTGGCCTCTGCTCTGGGTTATGCCGCCTGTCTCAAGGGCCACTCCGTCCTGTTTGCTACAGCCATTGATGTCATCAATACCCTT
>JAYEIR010000134.1:0-3163 GCA_034660135.1 Thermodesulfobacteriota bacterium | reverse complement strand
CAGGAGCAGCAAGAGTAGTTTTTATTCCACTAACCTTATCTACAGTCCATTTAATCTGTTCTTCGATAGAGCCTTCCGGGGCTTTATCGGCAAATGCCCAAAACAACTCTGAATCATTTGAGCCTTTCTTCATGTCAAGACCAGCATTCTCCCCGGCAGTAGTGGCATCCGACAAAATTGATTTTTGCGTGTTAATTTCCGCATCTGCTTTTTCTTTGTCTGCCTGCACCTTCTTAGCATAAACGTCTAAGGCTTCCTTGACTTTAGCATCAACAGTGTCCTGAATAGCGTCTTCACGTTGTCCCCACACCTCTGCCACTTTCGTCTGATAGTCCTCATCTTCAGGGTCAAGCTGGTTTACTTTATCCAACAATTCTTTCATTCTATCAGCGTTGGTCTGTTTAGGCGGTTCCGGGGCCTTCGGCGGGACAACTGGAGCTTTCGACCTTAACTCAGACAGCTCTGTTTGTAAGGCTTCTGCCCTTTCACGCTCACGCTTAGTCTCAGCGGTACTCTTCCCGATAAGGCTTTCTGCTTCCTTGTAAGCAGCTTCGGCAGCCTCTTGAGAGGCATACTTAAACTTAACCCCACTGCCATCTGGGGAAGCCTCACCCCCCTCTAAAGGCTTGTTCCCTTTAGGAGGTAGCCCCTCTCCGGGAGTCTTATCCTCGACAGGTGTACCTGCCGGATGTCCCTCAAACACTGCTTCATTTTCTTTTAATGCATCTCCTACCGTCAATGGTTCTGTAGATTGTTCCATGTTATTCCTCTCCTCAGCGTATCCTTTGTATTATTGGGGGCTATATATATATAGTGTATCCCAAATTCAAAGGGACTGTTAAAGGCGACCTTCTTCAAGGCCACTTATCTTACTGTTAACAAGCTTTCTTCCAATATTAACTTTTATATTCAACTCATCAAAAACCATCTGGTATGCCTGGCATGCCGGATCAGTTTTAATGATCTCATTTATTCTAATCGCATATAAGGCTGCAATTTTTTTTAATACTTCGCCACCACCACCAGACAAATCATTAACAAGCTCCTGATATTCCGATATTATCCGGCCTATCCTTTTTTCTTCCCGTTTTTTCTGCATAACAGGAAGGGGAGAGCCTGTTTCAATGTCAACGTCCGCTCCGCCAAGTTCCATCAGGTAGTTTCCTCCTTTTTCGGCTGTTCGGTCGCTGTCTCGACTTGTTGTTGCTGGACAACCTCAGCCTGAGCTTCATCAATTATTATCCCTTCATCTTGTATATTGGTTCTGCGTTCAATCGCTTTAAGAATATTATACGGTTTTAGATAAGGGGCAAAAGCGGAACCCGGTTGCGATAACGGCAAAATCATTTCAGTAATGGCTTTCAAAACCTCGCTGTCTTTCATTACTGCCGAAATGCCGCTTACATGAAAAGACCCTCCCATCTTAGGAAGCTCCATCCCTGTCGGAGAGTCGGGAGATACCAAGGCTGTAATTATATGTTCAGGAAAAATCTCTGCCAAATCCTGAGAGCTTGCATTAGCTTCAATCGTTTCAGCGGTCGCGCTAATCGTCTGGATCGCTCCGTCCTCAAGATTAAGTCCCATCAAGCTAAACACATTCATAGCCTGCTCAAGATTTTGTGCCTGCTCACGGGCTGTAACCTCTGCCCTCCAGCCGGGTAGCCCTTGGACAAGGGCGGTGACAAAAGAGCCTTCCTGGAAACCTTGGTCGCCGTAATTCAAGTTAGCTAATATTTCATTTGTGACATTTTTCCTATCTACTGTTCTCACAGCTTGTTGCCCACTCACAGTATCTCTTACAAGGTAAGTCTTACCCGGATAGTCATCTATATCGTCCTGATCAACCAGCGCAGAGATGTTTATCTCTTTGGGCGGGTTGACGACCCAATTAAGCGAGTCAGAATGAAGCGACATAAGGGAACACATCCAATACCAGAGACTCCTGACACCCTGGAGAAGACCTCTGCCCTCAAATCGGAGAAATTGTGGTAAGGGGCTAAAGGATATTCCAGGCCAGCGCAAGGTTCTGTACGGTGACTTTTTAGGAAGGCCGATAACGTGATTCCCGGCCACAGTGTAAGTGGCTGACGGCAACAGCATTTCACCCCTGCTGTCAAGAATCATGCCCCAAAACTCAGAAGTTAGAACAGATTGCCGGAATTGAGACCTTTGCCAGATCATGTTTTTTCTACGGGCTATTTCTTCTTTTGTCAGATCAGGGTCTTTTGAATTCGCAAAATCCCTAACCTTGTCCACATCCTGGTATCTGCCTGTTTTTTCAGCCTCTTTTAATGTATGGAAATCAAGATATTCCTGGTGTATCCAATACATGCCGGATTGTGCGTGCCTGCTTGCTGCATCGGGATCCCTGTGAATTTTCCATGGTTCCACCAGAACATATCTTATTCCAAGTCCGGGCCGCCAGACCGGAATCATTTCAAGAGACTGACCCACAGCGAAGCCCATACCGCTTGCATCGGTGAATTGAATCGAAAAATTGCCATGCTGCTGATTAAGCTGGTGTTTTATCAATTTTTCCCAAAAGTCAGCAACATCCTGATTTTGTTCATTCTCAACTGACAGAAATTCAGCGGAAAAAGCCTTTCTGACCACTCCCATGGCAAACTGAACAGCCCCAAATGGTTTCGGGATAATGACCTTGCTCTGCCAGTTCTCTTTGTTCGCATAATTGGGCGGAGGCTCTTCATTATAAACATCCCAGCATTCTTTCTGGATTCTCCTGATATTGGCCATGGAATTGACGGAGGTTTTGCGACAGTCTTCGCAATAATCTACAAAATGGGCTTCACTTTCTCCAGCATACCGTTGTGCCGCTATCTCACGCTCATCAAGCTCTTGCTCATCCAGTCGAGGGGCTTCCTCTTTTGCAAGTTCTCTTATGCGGTCATGGATTTCTCTGGTTGGATCTTCAATAAAAGCCATTATTTTTTGCCGTCTTTCTGGCGTATCCCTCTTTTGCCACCTTTTTTAGCCCCTGCTCCAGCACCTGAGGGACGACCCCTTCCTTGTCCCCTACCATCACGTGGGCCAGTAGATGATTTCGGCGGTCCTTTTTTATCAAGACGTGGCATAATGCTATCCTTTCTTTTTACGTTTTGGTAATCCCTTTTCCTTTGTTTTGGCAAAGTGCTTCAATGCCTTC
>JAYEIR010000133.1:0-3165 GCA_034660135.1 Thermodesulfobacteriota bacterium | reverse complement strand
ACCCCGTTCAGGCACAGTTTTGAGTTTTTGGTTTTGAGTTTTTGGTTAATTCAAACGATTTGAACTGATTATAAACCGATGAACGACGTTGGGCATTTCAAATTTCGAGGTTTTCGTTCAGGCACTAACTAACTATAACTATTAACGAACAATCGTGAAAACATCTATTTTTGGAACGTAAAGCTATAATGTTCAATAGGTTGGCGTGAGGTTGGCGTGGCCCGACACCAACGTCCAATTCCGTTAAAAGAGACTCCACTGTCCAATGTCTGTCTATGTGGAAGCCATAATTTGAATTGCCGGGTCATATATATTTTGATTGCATTTTGACCCTATTTCTGATATTATTTAATTAGTTAGCTTTTATTTATAAAGTCTTTTTTATGAGAAATAGCATGCTGAAGATATGGAAGCTCTATGGAAGTTTGCTCAACAGGTCAAGGGGTGGGGGCGGGCGGTAGAAGAAAATAAATTGATATGAACTCTTTTACACTTAAAACGGAGTGATATGATGGCAAAGCTGATTAAAGAAGAGACTGAAAAAGGAAGGCTTCATATTGATTCTCCTCTTATGGGTGAGTCCCTTGTGAGCAAGGAGTTCCTCAAGAGAACTGAGACAAAGAAATACTTCCACATGTTGCCCGAGATTAACGTGTTGAAAATAGGTGGGCAAAACATCATAGATCGGGGAGGAAAGGCCGTATTGCCTATAGTGGATGCGCTTGTAGAGGCCAAGGAAAAGCACAAGATCATTCTGATGACCGGTGGCGGCACGCGGGCTCGCCATGTCTATAATATCGGTATCGATCTCGGCATGCCTGCCGGCGTACTTTCCAAGTTAGGAGACAAAGTATCGTGGCAGAACGCAGAGATGCTCAGCGTGCTGCTGGCGAAGCATGGTGGTATTAAGATCGGACACGGGGATGACCTGGAACAGCTAAGCATGTTTTGCAGGCTTGGTTATCTTCCCATTACTTATGCTATTCCGCCTTACGGTTGGTTTGAACATCCGCCTGAATATGGGTCTGTGCCTCCGCATCGGACAGACTGTGGCGCCTTCCTCTTAGCTGAAAACATTGGCGCCCGGTCGCTTATCTACCTGAAAGATGAAAAGGGTCTTTTTGACCGTGATCCCAAGAAGGTCAAGAATCCGGAACGTAAAAAAATGAGATATTTCGACCGTATATCGGCGAAGGAGCTGATCGAGTTGGATCTGGATGACCTGATCATTGAGCGCCCCATTCTAACGCTGCTGCAAAGGGCGAAATGCATCAAGGAACTCCAGATCATAGACGCACTTAACCATCCGGAGCATATCCTTGCCGCCCTTGATGGAGAACATGTGGGCACGATAATTTACAAAGAGTGATGCATCGGGCTATGATTTGCTCTGGTTGATCAGAGGAAAACAGGCTATTCGCTCTTTTCTTTTTTACCAGCCTCAAGGTACACTACTTCTGCCCCAGTGGCCTCTGAAAGCTGATCAAGCTCCCTTTTGCGAATATGCTTCGTGTAGATTTTGATATCACCACCACTGACCCCTAATACCCGGAAGCGTGGTTTTTTTTCACCCTTTCCGATTTTGCGTCTTTCGCGTACAAAAATTTTGGCACTCATGGTATCCTCCTTTTCCTGGAGACTTGATAATATATGTCCCCATTTTTTGAGTTCCGCCTGCGCGGGACATGACAGTGTAACGGTGAAGAGATTAAACACCTTTAATAGTCACATATATCCTTGAAGGATATATGTCAAGAAAAAATGACTGAAGATAGAAAAAGACAATATGAGCCATCACATGGAAAACGCGAACGCTATATCCAGCCTTCTATTCTTATGGGTCTTTACGCGAAACAATCTTACGGGTATGAATTGATTCAGAATATTCAAAGATTCGGCTTTGTGGAGGGACAGGCGCCGCCGGGAATGATCTATCGTCATTTACGCCAGTTGGAAGAAAATGGTTTGGTGTCTTCCAAATGGGAGACTGACGGCACTGGCCCTGCGAAACGTATGTACCGTATAACTCTCGAGGGAAAAGAAGTGCTTGCTATTTGGGTCGAATACATGGAGAAGCAGGCCGATACTCTCAGTAAGTTCGTAGGACATTACCGTAATGTGCAAAAGAATGATGCCTAATCACCCGATCCTGTCTTGAGAAACATGAATTCTTCTTTCGATACATCCTTCTTTCGTTTTTCACCCAGACTTTCCCAAACACAATTGCCTTTAGGAATCGTGCTTAGCACGGCCCTCTTGCCCCAGAGCCGTGGACGGAGCCAGCCTTTTGTGTGAACAAGATCTCCAGGAGCCGGAACATTAGCGTCTCGATCGACGGAAACAACGAGTATATTCGAACGCTCCAGATCTGAAACAGTTACTTCGTCTGGAAAATCACGCAGCCCACCGAATTCAATAAAGCGGCCACTCCAACCGTAAGCCGTTAATCCAACCGCCGCTGCTGCGCCTATGATACCGTCATTAGTTCCACCATGACCGGAAAGATGTACACCTGATGCAGCCTGTAGGGCTTCTCTCTGGGTGACAACCCTTGTGGCACATGTTCGGCCGAAAGCAATGAGCTGAGGCAAGGTGTGATCGGTCTCAGATGCCACACATACCCCGGGATCACTTCCATCAAAAGAGAGACGCTCCACATGGGCAACGGCTTTTGCAACAAGTTGCTCCAGCATAGAAGCATCGGGCGTATCTACAACCACGCATGCAGAACTATTGTGAGAAGTATAAGGTATTGAATCATGTACCAGGAGCTGTTGACGTACGACGCCCCAGATACGACATCCGTCGTGTAATTCGTTTTCAAACCATCGTGCTAATTTGCCGGTACCGTAATCAGAATTGTGATTATCCGTGTCGTCAAAACCGATATATATGCACATTAATTCCTCCTGATATCTAATTCTTGGCCCTCGCTCTACCCAAAAAAAGAGCCCGACGTTCCAGAGATGAAGATGAGATCTCTTGACAAGCCGGGTTTGTGTCCTCTTCAGTTGGGGCAGTTAATTAGAGGCAATAAATAAGCTGAAAGGTATTTTTTGTCAAGCCATTTGTTGTGTTCAGGTGAAAAAGCTGCATAAATAACGAATCATAACTACAAAATAAAGGGGCCGCGCATATTTAGTACCTGAACTAAAAAATCGTTAA
>JAYEIR010000132.1:0-15077 GCA_034660135.1 Thermodesulfobacteriota bacterium | reverse complement strand
CAGGCTCTCCTTCCACGGGGAATCAAAATCGGTCATACGATGAGTGCCTCCTGAAAGTATTGAAGGGGCGGTTGCAGTTTCATTGATTGTATCCCATTTCCCCGTTTAAGGAAAAGGAAAATTACAGATTTTGATCAGGGCAACAGTTGTGTAGGTTGGGGTGATAACCCCAACGGTTTCTAAACAGCGGGTTATAGAATTTACCCATGACATGCTATATGATAGAGGATGTTATCACTTTGTCAATCATTGTTTCGCGACAAACAGGGTTTCTTCCATACCATTTAACAAATTGATTTTTTATCAATTTCTGGTATCCTGTTTGGCAAGCTATACTTGTAACCGTTCGGGGGTTCACGATTGCGCAGCAGCCGAAGACGGCCTGAAACTGAGATGTAAAAATGTGAGGTCATTTTTGAGTGAACCCTTACTAATGGCGGCAAGGGAAGGAGTATAAATATGGATTACGGGGAGAAAAATCAGGATGAGATAATCCGCGAAAAAATGGCAGCAGAAAACTTGATTACTGAGAAGACGGATGACCAGGGAAACAGGTGGAGAAAGGTGTACTTTGGAGGGGGACAACATTTTGAAAACTGGTTGGCCCAGTGCAAGGAACTGGGTGAGGTAATGGTTGAAGAGGTCGAGTCAACAGGATACAAATGCTTTGAGATGGCCGGTGAGAAACTCTACAGGATCTGGGTGAAGATGGATGACACAAAGGATGACGATTTGTTTTAGCTGCGGATTACATCAGTGAAACAGGAGAGTGAAGGCGTTATAGGATTTCCTGAGGGATAAGGGATAAAGGATAATGGAAAAAGTTAACATTGATGGCGTGGATTTGCATCTGAGCGAACCTGACGAACTGCCAATGTCCTGGGTTGGCCAGCCCGAGCTTGTCACCCAGGTCCTGGCAGCATGGCTCGTGATTGGAAAGGGCGACTTGCCGCTTAATCCCAGATTGCTCGGCAAGCCGGGTGTTGGGAAGACAACCCTTGCATATCATGCCGGCAGAACTCTTATGAGGCCTGTTTACCTCTTCCAGGCCACTATGGATACAAGGCCTGAGGACCTGATTGTTGTTCCGGTTATCTCAGAAGGGGGCAAAATCAGATATATGGCCAGTTCCGTTGTTTCTGCCATGATCAAGGGTGGCGTTGCAATTATAGATGAGGGGAACAGAATGAGCGAAAAGAGCTGGGCCTCTCTGGCCCCCCTAATGGACAGCAGGCGGTATGTGGAATCCATTGTTGCGGGCATAAAGATCAAGGCGCACCCCGAGTTTCGTCTCTGTACGACCATGAATGATGACGCAAGCACCTTTGACCTTCCCGAATATATACATTCCAGGCTTCAGCCCCAGATATATATTGATTTTCCGGAAAAAGACGAGGAACTGCTGATCCTGAAGAGCAACCTTCCATTTGCCGACCATGAGATCCTCGACTATGTGGTCGAGTTTCTCCAGGCCTCGCACGAAGCTGATGAGCGTTATTCCGTTAGAGACGGGATCAACATTGCGCGTTATGCGCTGAAGAGGCTGGATAGAGATGGCGAGCCGTTCACCGGGGCAACCCGGAAATTAGAGATGCCCCGGTATTTGAAGGAAGCGGCATCGCTAATTCTGGATATTAAGGCATCCGAATACTTCAGGGTTCTTATCGATGGAATCGACCGCCGGAAAACCGATTGAATGGAATAATATTCGCCTGGTACCTGTCCTGCACAACAGGATGGAGTTCGCCTTAGAGGTGCGGAGACAATTTGAGGAGTTCAAGCCGGATTGTGTGGCCGTGGAATATCCGGATACGCTGGCAGACAAAATTTTGCAGGGCATCAAGAGATTACCGTTACTCTCAGTTGTCTATTACGAGGAAAAGGACGGTGCCTTTACTTACCTCGTTCTTGAACCCACGGATGCGCAGGTGGAGGCTGTGCGGCTTGCGCTTTCTGAATCTGTCCCGGTGCATTTCATAGATCGTGATACGGAAGGATATACCAGGGGTTTATCCCATATGCCGGATGCTTATGCTGTCACCAGGATAGGCCTTCTCATGTATTACAGGGCATATCTTGCCGTTCATGGGTCTGATTCTTCTTCCCGGGAAGATGCGCTGCGTGAGATGACCATGGCCTATCATCTGCAGTGCTTGAGCAGCGAGGGAAAGCGAGTTCTTTTTGTTGGGGGGATAGCTCATTTCCCGGGGCTGTTGAGCCTGCTTGACAGGCCGCAGACCTCCGTCATTGGGCGGAGAAAGAGGCAAGGAGTGGGCCTGGCCCATTTGCACAGGGACTCGAGCCGGGAGATTATGACTGAGATGCCGTTTCTTGCGGCAGTCTATGAGCGTGCCAGATCAGCCCGGGGGAGTGAAGACCCTGATCGCCTGAAAATCAACAGCGAACTAATCAAAATTGCCGGGGAAAATCTTTTTAAGAACAGTAAGGAGGAGTTGTCACCCAACGATCTCAAGGTGTTGAACAAGTTTGCAAGAAACTATACCTTGCTTACCGGCGATCTTGTTCCAAGTTTCTATCAACTTCTTGTGGCGGCCAGGGGGGCAAAGGATGACAACTTTGCCTATGAGGTCTGGGAAAAGGGAAGCGAATACCCCTGGCAGAGTGAGGCTCCGGGCCTGCCGGTGCTTCGTTTGACAGGGGAAGACCTCTTTTTAGACCAGAAAAGGATCAGATTTCATCGGCGATTAAAGACGATGCGCAGGCGTCTGATACCAGTCCCGGTCAAGAAGAGGATGCGTGAGAAGTATCCCGGAGACTGGAAGAGGGATTTCAAGGGACATTCTATCTGCTCGTATCCTCCGGAGGACGTGGTTATTGAAGGATATGGCCGGAATTTGAGGAAGAGGGCCCTTGAGATCAAGACCGAAGAAAACGCAAGGGTCGAGCCCTTTGCCTGTTCGATGTTAGACGGCATTGATATCCGTGAGACTATCAGGGATTGGACGAGCGGGAAGATCTATGTGAAAGCTGAGAGGCCATTCAGAGGAAAGGTGGGTTCTCTGGTAGTGATTTTTGATCCTGATGTCACGGACAAGGACGGGCAAGAAAACTTTCCCTGGTGTGTGACCTGGCTCGGGGAGCATGACCAGGAATCGGATATGGCCTTTTACAGCACTCCGGCCGGAGAGGTAATGGATGGCCCGGGGATTTCCAGGTGCCAGTATGGAGGATTCATGCTCACCTACCCGCCAATGCGGGTGTATGATATCTGGAAAGATCCTGTTTTCAACATGGCCGGAAACAAGTCAGAGCGGCTGCTCATGGCGGCAATAGACTACAGCCTTGAAAAACATGTGCTCTATGTTTCCGCCACACCTCCTTCAGGCTGGTGTCAGAACATGGCGGCAAGGTTAGGGAAAAAAATAATTTACCTGCCTATCGGCATTTTTTCTCCTGTGACTCTGAAAAAGATCAGACAGGTACATATCCTGGACGGTCACCATGTGAGGAGGTATGCTCGCCATTTCATATAGAAGGCTTTATTTGGACAACTTCGGCAGTACCTTGGCCAGGTTTTGAGAGATTTGGCGCGTAGCAGGGAGAGTGAGGTGATAGAAGTGAATTTGGTGTCACATATTGCATAGTGAATTAGATTGTTGACCTGCATCTATCTTTCTTATAGATTTGTCCTCATGGGGGAGAGCATGGCGAATAGAATATGAGGGCGGATTGTATCATGTGTTATCCCGTGGAAATGAACGAAAGGACATTTTTCATGATGACCGGGTACCATATATATTCACTATGCAATATGTGACACCATTGCTTATTGTCGTTTAATGGACATGGGGATTATTTATAATTTGTACTGTAGGCGGTCTTATTATTCTCTTCAATTTATAAGTATCGGTAAAACAAGCAAGGATGCTGAATGAGTGATAAATACAAAGAATGGCTGAAACAATCTGATTACGATATGGATACTGCTGATGCTATGCATAGTAGTGGTCGTTATTTCTATGCTGTTTTCATGTGCCATATGTCCATCGAAAAAGCTCTAAAAGGTCTCTATTACAAAATTTTGGATGAAGTGCCGCCAAAAACACATAACTTACTTTATCTCGTGAATAAGATTGGCAAAAAGCCTGAACAGGAATTAGAAAAATTTATCACTAAGCTGAATACTGCCAGTGTTGCCACTCGCTACCCGGATGATCTGGCAAAAATACAAGCTGCCTATACCGAAAAAGTTACAAAAGATATGATCACAAAAAGCAAGGACGTATTGAAATGGGTCAAGACGCAGTTTTAAAAACCATCAGGCAATTCAAAAAAGCTTTAGAATCAATCAATATTCGGGTTGATCAACTTATCCTGTTTGGCTCGCATGCCGTCGGCACAGCCCGTGAGGATAGCGATATTGACGTGGTTGTCATCTCACCAAGCTTTTCTGGTAAGAGCTATTGGGAGCGAATTGATATCTTATCTGAAGCCATCTACAAAGTCTTTGCTCCCATTGAGGCATCAGCGTTTACACCTGAAGAATGGAAGACTGGAAAATCTCTGATTGTGGATTATGCCAAGGATGGTGTCTTCGTGAGCTGAAACAATACCAACCCGACATTGCCATCCGCTTGCTCCGTTTTTACGAAGCCATGAAGTATGGCTACAGCAAGTCACGAGGCAGAAAGAAAAGCGGCAGGCTGTTACCTTCGCTATTTGAGTCTTATATCGATGCTCCTTAATTGAAACCCCGCGATCTCCAAGGAAGGATTTTTAATCCGGCTTATTTTTTCGGCTAATTCTTCAACAGGACCTCTGTATTTTACATCAAGAACGGCATGTCCTTCCTGAAAACTCCTGATCTCAACTCGATCCAGTCCTTTAATGCCCTTTAGAGCTTGTCCGATATTAGATAGAGCGCTGAAAGAGACCCGTGATATGTTTAGTTCATAGGTGCTTGCCTGAGAAATATCCTTTTTCTGTTGTTCAAGGATCGCCTCTGTCATTTTTTTACAGAGTTCTGCTGTGGCATTTTCTAAGGGGAGCAGGGCGCCTGCCCCGGAAGGAGGCCGTGTCTCGTATCCTGAGAAGATTATCTCACCGGTATCGGTTTCAAAGGCCTTAAGACGAATTTCATTTGAAAAAAAGCTGGTTGGTCTTCCGAATATACGCCTCTGGTCTACGAATGTTCGTTTTACCTCGCCCTGAACCAGGATATCTGCCCCGAAGTCCCTGGCCATTTTGCCTGCCAATGCAGGGTCTTCCCTCATAAGAAGGGTTTCAAGTTCCTTCCTGCGGCTGATCTGGCCGGCATCAACCACTTGAAATCCTTTTTCCAGCAGGGCACTTTCTATCTGGTTTTCTGCGTTGCGATTGCCTTCCAGAGCCATGGGCAAGAATGCCCTGACTATTTCCGTGCTGTATATTATCACCATGACCCTGGGATTCTGGTGGCTCATTAGTCCGGTTGATTTGATGTCATTATCAACGCCCTGGGTCATGTTCTCTTGAGCAGTCGAGTTGGATGCGAGGCTCAAGAGTACCAAAAAGACAGGAAAGAAAAGCAGGCATTTTGTTCTCAAATCGTCTCTCCTCTTTTACGGCATTATCACGGTCATGCCTTTTTTCATGCCCTGACCCTGGGTCACCTTGCAGATCGCTATCTTTTTTTTCACCTTAATCACCTGTATGGTTCCCACCTTGTCTAAGCTCTGGTCCAGGATCTCGCCGGTGTCGGGATCTCTAAGGACGTCCGCCTTGCCGACATCAAAGGTCTGCCCCACAGTCACACCTTCCCTTTTACCCCGATTGATATACACCTTGTTTCCTTTGGACAGGATAACCGTGCCGGTCCAGGGAATATTTTCCAGTTGTGATTCTAAAAAGCCCACGCCCTGGTCAACGGCCATTTCCATGGCTTTCCCTGCATTTGTCTTTTTAAATCCTCCTATATCACCACTAAATCCTCCTGCTGAGACGCCGAGAGAAAAACCTGTTTTGGAGATTTTGCCGTAACATTTTTTTGAAGCTACTACCTGACCTGTCGTAGAGTCGATGATGTACATGATCACGTTTATCTCGGCGGTACTGGCACCTCCGCCGATCCTGAAACCGGCTATCCCGACACTGCCTCCGCCTCCTTTTGTTCCATCTGCAAAATGTGTGATGTCACCTTTTATAAGTAGTTGTGCCGGCGTCATCTGCCCGGTTACCACCTTTTTGCCACCACCTGCGGCTCTCCCGCTTGCTGCGAAGTCCTGTTCAGACAGTGCCTCCCTCCTCATATCCTTTTCACCAAGGACAATAAATCTTCCGGTTTGATTCAAGCTGTCGGTAAGAACTGCTCCCCACGCATCTCCGAGGTTCCACTGGCCCCGCCAGTTAGACTTGTTGTTGAATTTGGCCACAGCTATGGAATAACGCAGGCCGCCTTCAGCAGTCAGACATTGTCCAGGCCCTATCAGGACAACGCAAAAAAGAAACACAGTGATCACTATTCCCAGATTTCTTCTCATTTTATCGCCCCCCTTGTTTTTCCCTTTATTATATTGGTATACGTTAAATAAATATCCTAAAATCTGCTTTCTGTCAATGGATTCAAAAGCGCATCAGCAATTCTGATCTTATCCTTTAGGCCTTGCTAAGAGAGATCCTTTTGCCCCCTATGTGGGAGCCATAATTAGAATTGCTGTACCTGTTAGTGTCCCCTTGACCTTGAAGAAATGATGCTTAAAATATGGCATTGATCAATTTTGTCTCGTGCGGGACTTGTTCCAAGGAAGAAGCAAGACAATTATACAGGAAGGACCCTTTTTCGAGAACTGCAAATGATGGCTTTGTAAGTCTTTCTGCCCCGTGTGTGGCGGGATTACTGTGCAATCTGTTTTGTAACCTGTTACGAAGTCATCAAAAAATACAGTAACTGCTAAGGTGGATAAGCTGTAGGCTGACTACGTGAGTAGTCACAAAATACAAGGAGATTTAAAAATGAAGGTAATTGTAAGCTCAAGCGGAAAGGATTTGCAGGCCCCTATCGATCCCCGGTTTGGGAGATGCTCGTATTTTATCCTGGTGGACACAGAAGACATGAGTTTTGAGGCCTTTGACAATCAGAGTGCCGCCCTTGGTGGTGGTGCAGGCATCCAGGCCGGACAGTTTGTGGCTTCTAAAGGTGCAAATGTCGTGATAACCGGAAACGTCGGGCCCAATGCCGTAACGACCCTTGCAGCAGCAGGCATAGATGTGATTGTTGGCCAGACAGGCACAGTCAAGCAGGCCATAGATGATTACAAAAGCGGGAAATTGAGTACTGCGTCTGGGGCCAATGTGGCTGACCATTATGGCATGGGCGGCGGAGGCGGCGGCCGTGGTATGGGTGGTGGCATGGGTCGCGGCGGCGGTATGGGCCGAGGTGGTGGTATGGGTCAAGGCGGAAAAAGATAGGTAGTGCCCATCCATAAATGGCTATTTTCCGCAATCTCTGCGTCAGATTCGGATTTTAATCCTCGAAATACTTCAATGTATTCCTCTGGTTAAAGTTCTCATCTTCCTTGACCTTGCGAAAACTATCTCATTTCTGAATGGACACCATATAGAATTATTTTTGAGGAAAATATTGGAGGTTTGTGATCAATGGCAGATATGAATCAGGGCCCCGACATGAAAAGTCGAGAGGCAGAGATGGCGCAGCAGGATAAAGAAATCAGACAGAGATTAGGCCAGATCAAGAACAAGATCCTGGTCATGAGTGGAAAAGGTGGAGTGGGGAAGAGCAGCGTGGCCGCTTATCTCTCAGTCGCTCTGGCCAAGAAGGGTTTCAAGGTTGGACTTATGGACGTGGACCTTCACGGTCCCAGTATCCCTCGAATGTTGGGTCTTAAAGGGGGGCTTGAACCGGGATCTCCAGGAAAAGCGCGCCCTGTCAGGTATCTTCCGAACATGGAAGTGATGTCGATTGAAACTCTTATGGGGGAAAATAAGGACGCTGCAACCATCTGGAGAGGGCCACTTAAGATCGGGGTAATCAAGCAATTTATTGCGGATATCGAATGGATGGATCTTGACTATCTTGTCATTGATTCGCCTCCCGGTACCGGTGATGAACCCTTGACAGTGGCTCAGGTCATCCCGGACGCCAAGGCTGTAATTGTTACTACTCCTCAGGAGATTTCTCTCGCCGATGTCAGAAAATCCATAAATTTCAGCCGTCAGGTGAATATGGAAATTCTGGGTATTGTTGAGAACATGAGCGGCCTTCAGTGTCCACATTGCGGGAAAATGATAGAGATTTTCAAGAAGCACGGCGGCATGCTCATGGCAAAAAATGAGGGCCTTGTACATCTCGCAAGCCTGCCGTTTGAGCCTGAAGTGGTAGCGAGTGGTGATACGGGAAGCATAGCCCTGCTTGACAATAATGATCTTCCAATTACCATGGAAATCAACAGGATGGTGGAAACGGTTGTAAGTATGACAGAGGCCGGTGCTAATGAAGTTGTTGAATCAGAGGAAGAAAAAATGATAGTAAGCAAAGAAGATACAACAGGCAAAAAGATCTTTGCCTTACCAGTATCCGGGGGAAAGCTCACACTCCACTTTGGGCATGCTGATCATTTCGCATTCGTGGAGACCCTGGATGGAAAGATCGTGGGAACACAAATGCTTACACCTCCTGGCCATGAGCCGGGTGTGCTCCCGGTCTGGCTCCATGAGCAGGGCGCGAGTGTGGCAATTGTCGGCGGTATGGGACAAAGGGCACAGGATCTCCTGAGAGAAAACGGGATCGAGGTTATTATCGGCGCACCCGAGGATTCGCCGGAGTCCCTCGTGAACCAGTACATCTCCGGAAGCTTGAGCGGCGGGGATAATATCTGTGATCATTAAGCACTAAGAGAGCTCATGAATAGCTTTGAAAAGCGATTTCTGCGGGAATCTGCTGAAATCGCTTCCTAATTTATTCTCAGGGGTTAATAAAATGTTAGAGGAGAAAAAACAGGCCTCTGCTGATCAAGAACTTGATTCATTTGTCGAGGAGTTGCAACAGCAGATCCTGGAGGAAACCAGGCAGGTTTATGGTGATACGGCATATGAAAGGTGGCTTAATCCTGTTTACAACGGAACCATTGATAGTCCTGACGGATACGGGTGTGTTACCGGTCCATGCGGCGACACAATGAAGATTTATCTGAAGTTTAAGGATGATTGTGTCAAAGAGGCCTCATTTATGACGGACGGTTGCGGATCAAGCAACATATGCGGTTCGTTTGCTGCTGAGATGGCCATCGGAAAAACCCCGGATGAACTTTCGGATATTACGCAAAATGCTATTTTAGAGAAATTGGGGGGCATGCCTGAAGAAGATGAGCACTGTGCGCTTCTTGCCGCAGATACCATCCAGGATGCCCTGAATGACTACAGGGTAAAACAAACCAGTAGACAGGAGAAAAAGGAACTCTGAACACAATGGTTTTCGGGGGCACATAGTTGAATTCGATGTTGCCTCTGAAGGCTATAAAGCGATCAGGGATATTTGGGAGGACATTTCACAGAGACTGGATGTCTGAGACTGAGAAAAGCCGGCCGGTCAAATTTCTTTTCTCATCGTTTGAAGAGCTTTCAATTCCTTCCATAGATTTTTAACCTCCTTCTCGGTCTCATCAATGGAGCCTTCATTATGGATCACGAAGTCGGCATATCCGATCTTTTCATCTATGGGTAGCTGGGCCTCTAATATGCCGGCCGCTTCCTCTCTCGTAATTCCGTCCCGCCTGATCAGGCGCTCGATCTGTTTTTCCCTTGGAATGTAGACAACCAAGATTTTATCGAAGAGATGCCCGAGATTTAATTCTATCAAAAGCGGCATCACAGCCTGGATGATTGCACAGGGATTATTGTTGATTATCCCTGTTGCCTGGTCGGTAAATTCCTCAAAAATCCGCGGGTGTGTAAATCTTTCTAATCTTGTCCTCTTGTCGGGGTACTGAAAGACTATTCTTGACAGCTTTTTACGATCCAGGTGCTCATTTGCCCGGAGGATCTGCCTGCCAAAGAAATCAACGATGTCTTCCCATGCGGGCTTTCCCGGTTCCACTACCTGCCTCGCCAGAATATCAAAATCGATAAGGTAAGAACCCCGGTCCCTTAACAAGTTAGCCACGGTAGTCTTTCCGCTTGCAATCCCACCAGTGAGTCCCAGAAGTAGGCTATCCTTTTCCCGGAGTGCCAGTATCCGGTCTAAACACGCCCTTGTCATTGTTAATTGATTCATGGTATCTTCTCGTGAATCAGGCAAACTACTTCGCCTGTTTTGAACTTCAGTTAGACAATAAATAACAGCGATTTGTCACCTTATCAAGCTAAAATGATATCAGCTCAATAAATAGGGGGAAAGCCGCGGAAGAAGGGTTTTTATTGAGTTGTCATTCCCATGCCTCAGGATGTACAAAGTAAAAAATGAGATAAATATTACTTTCCGGCTTTTGCGTTATGAACCTGCGAGGTTAAAAAATGGCATTTGAAGAAATCATAAAAGAACTTGAACAAAAGAAGCACAAGGCCCTGCAGATGGGCGGACCTGAAAAGGTCAGGAAGCAGCATGACAAGGGCAGATTGACCGCACGAGAACGTATCGAGAAATTGCTTGATCCGGGTTCTTTCCTGGAGATGGGGCTGCTTGCCCACTCGGATATGCCGGGGATGGAAGACAGTACCCCTGCTGACAGCTTGATTTGTGGCTATGGCCTTATCAACAAAAGAAGAGTGGCAATTATTGTAAATGACTTTACAGTGCTTGCATCGACCAATGCAAAAGTGAATTTGAAAAAACTGCTGGAGTTCAAGGCCCAGGTAAAGGACAAGATCCAGGTCCCTTTGATAGTTCTGGGTGAAGCCGGTGGGGCGCGAATGCCGGACTGCCAGGGCTCAAAGGAGGTATGCGGTCTGACAGGCCCCACACTCTATGGGCTGATGCCCGAGTATACTCATTTTCGAAAGCAGCCCCTTATCTTCGCGGCCATGGGGGACTGCTACGGCGTGGCGGATTTTCAGGCCAATTTAGCGGATTTTGTCGTGCAGGTAAAGGGCAGCTCAATCTCGGTTTCCGGTCCTCGTGCCCTTGGCAGGGCCATAGGAGAGACATACACTGGTGAAGAAATGGGCGGCTGGGAGGTCCACTCCAGGATTACCGGGATTGCTGATCAGGTGGCCGGGGATGAAGATGATTGTTTCCGGATTATCAGGAAATACCTTGAGTATATGCCCCAGAATAACAGTGAGCTGCCGTCCCTGGTGTCTGTGCCAGACGGTTCCGGGGGGAAGGCTTCCCAGGTACTTGAAGTGCTTCCTGAAAGCCGGAAACGGGTTTATGATATGCACAAGGTTATTGAGTGTGTCATTGATGAGGGTTCGGAATTTGAACTTAAACCCGAGTTTGGAAAGATGCTCATAACCTGCCTCGCAAGGATTGATGGTGATGTGGTCGGCGTTGTTGCAAATAATCCCATAGTGAATATGGGCGCAACAAATGCCGATGCCCTGGATAAACTCATGAGCTTTCTGTGTCTGTGCGATTCTTACAATATCCCTCTGGTTTTTTTTCACGATACCCCGGGCCATATGGTTGGTAAAGAGGCGGAGACAAAAAAGGTCGGCGCCAGGGTGGTGAATGCCCTTCAGGCCCTTTTCCAGGTGACGGTTCCCAAGATCTCCATTATCGTCAGGAAGACCTATGGACAAGTTACTATAAATATGTGTGGGCCGGGCGCCGGACCTGATTTTATTGTTGCGTGGCCTACGGCCGAGATCGGGTTTATGGATCCCTCTATTGCGGCAGATGTTGTTTTTGGCGGTCTTTCAGAAGAGGAGCGAAAGAAGTCCCTAAAAAGAATGATTGGCGACGTCTCGCCGTATCCTGCGGCAGGGGCCTATTATTTGCAGGACATTATTGATCCGAGAGACACAAGGGATTATATCATAAAGGTGCTGAAGATAGTTCGTGATTCCAAGAGCCGGGGGATTGGCGAACACCGTCTTGCTAACTGGCCTACCAAGTTTTAGCGAACTGGATAGCGGAACGACATTCACCGTCGAACTTCCCTGTTTGCCGGCAAAATAGAAAAAGTGCCGGAAGTTAGAGGTTTTCCGGTAAAAAGGAACAATAAGCCTTGGTTTATTCCGTTGCAAGGGTATAGTTTAGCGTTAATTGTACCTGTAGAAAGGAAGATATGGAAAAAGATGAGATTATCAGGTTTATAGCTGAATGGCAGAATCGAATATTGAGAATACAGGGAATTGACAGAGTGTATCTTCATGCCTTGCGAGAGACTATCGGTTCAAGGCCCATAAAAATAATTACCGGTTTCAGGAGGTCGGGGAAATCCTTTCTTGTCCAGCTTGCTGCCCGGAGGTTGATAGAAAACAACACATTTTCTGTTTCGAATATTCTTTATCTCAATTTTGAGGATTTTCGTCTTACCGGTATTAATACGCCTGAGAGGCTTGATGTTTTTTACAGGATATTTCGAACTGAAATAGCGGATGAAAAGAAAAAATTATTGATATTTGACGAAATTCAAAATGTCGATAACTGGGATCGTTTTATACGGACGATATATGAAACAGATCGTGATGTTGAAATCATTCTGACCGGCTCCAATTCTCGTCTTCTTTCATCAGAGATAGGGAGCAATCTTGCAGGGCGATTCATAGAGCTTTCCATTCTCCCCTTTGATTTTAGAGAATACTTGAGATACAATGGTATTGAAGTTGCCAACACCTCGGATTTTTTCAGAAATCAGGAAACAATTCATAATCACTTCAGCCGGTATGTGAAATTCGGCGGACTACCTGAAGTCCTGTCCATCAACAGTGAAAGCGCCTGTTTTTCTTATATCGAAGGGGTTATCAGCAAGGTCATACTGGACGATATAATTAGACGGTTTAATATAAAACATACAACCGCTGTGGAAAAAACGCTTTTTTATCTTTTTTCCGCAATAGGAAATATTATTTCGTTCAGTAGAATATCAAACTATCTGAAACAGCTTGGCATCGACATCAAGAAAGAGACGCTTATAAAATATGTGCAATATATGCTTACTACTTTTGCCATTTATGAAACAAACAAATTCGATTGGAAGCTTGGAAAGCTATTTGGGACCACACGCAAGTATTATGCCGTGGATACAGGCCTGGTAAATTTGTATCCGGGAACCGTAACCAATTATTCAAGGCAGCTTGAAAACATCGTATTTCTCAAACTTAAAAAGGATCGAAGGCATACGTATTTTGGGGCGCTCTCATCAGGAAAGGAAATAGATTTTATCACGCAAACTGTGGATGGAAAATTCGAAAAATACCAGGTTACGCAAACTCTACACAAAGATAATTATGATCGGGAGCTGTCTTCCTTTCAATTACAAGATACCCATCTTAAGCATGGAAAGAATATACTTTTGACACTTGATGAAAGTGAAGAAGAGATAGAGTATCAAGACACAAAAGTGTTGAAAAAGAATTTAATAAGATGGCTCCTTGAACTGTAATTAAATCGGTAACCGTTCGGGTTCAAAGCCCGCCCTGGTGCGACTTGTTGCATGATTCCAAACCTGTGTTTGAGTAGGCTTATATTATGATTTTCGCATATGTGGTACCGATGATCGGTGAACGCTTACTTAAATCGACACAAGGGATTATATCATAAAGGTGCTGAAGATAGTTCGTGATTCCAAGAACCGAGCCGCCTGAAGAGCGAGTTCATGTCGAACATGAGCCACGAACTTAGGACACCTCTGAATTCCGTCATGGCCCTCTCGCGCGTCCTAATGATGCAGGCGGGTAAAAAGCTTTCGGAAGAGGAAATGGAATATCTGGAAATCATCGGACGCAACGGCAAAAAGCTTCTCTCGCTCATAAACGACATACTCGACCTGTCAAAGATAGAGGCGGGGAGGTTGGATGTCATACCGGGGCCCCTTTCGGTCACACCAGTCATCGACGCGATAATGGAAGCCCTTTCCCCTCTTGCCAAAGAGAACGGGACAGAGATGGAAAAGAACATTGCCTCCGATCTCCCTCATATTGAGAGCGATGAAGCGCGGGTATATAATATACTCCAGAACCTTATAGGAAACGCCGTTAAATTCACAAGAGGGGGTGATGTGACTGTTTCCGCCAGCGGTGACGCTGAGAGGATATATATCGAGGTCAGGGACACGGGTATCGGCATACCCAACGACTCCCTGCCGCACATCTTCGAGGAGTTCAGGCAGGTCGATGGGAGCACATCCAGGGAGTACGAAGGAACGGGCCTCGGCCTCGCCATTGCGTATAAATCCGCGCTGATGCTGGGAGGAGATATAGCCGTGGAAAGCACTCCGGGTGTCGGTTCCACTTTCACACTGACCCTCCCAATCGCGTGGCAGGGACCGGCGCAGATACTGGAGATTGAACCCTTTCCATCGTCCGGAGATATGGGCCCTTCACATAATATTGTCCCGCCATCCGGTATATCCTTAAGCGACGGCCGCAAACCATCTCGGAGAATCCTCCTGGTTAAAGACAATGAGGCGGCAATCATCCAGGTAAAAGCCGTGCTCGAAAGCGAAGGATATCTCGTTGATGTGGCGCGCGGTGGAATAGAGGCCCTCGATTACGTCAGCGAAACCATCCCGGACGGTATTATCCTCGACCTGATGATGCCGGAAGTGGACGGGTTCGAGGTGCTGGAAACGATCCGCGGCAGGAAAGAGACGGTAAAGATTCCAGTCCTTATCCTTACCGCCAAGGACCTGACGCGGGAAGACATGAAGAGGCTGAGCGCAAACAACATCCAGCAGTTGATCCAAAAGGGAGACGTGGACAGGGAAGGACTCCTCTTCAAGACAGAACTGATGCTCGAAGCAAAACCCGCAACACGTAACACGTAAAGGGAGATAACCATGCCGAAGATCTTAGTGATCGATGATAAAAAGGACAATCTTATCACTATCTTAGCCCTCTTAAAAAATATAATCCCGGGCTGCGAGGTGATAACTGCACTTTCGGGAGAGGAAGGCATAAAGAAGGCAAAGGCGGAATCTCCCGACACGATACTCTTAGACATCATAATGCCGGGCATG
>JAYEIR010000131.1:0-15162 GCA_034660135.1 Thermodesulfobacteriota bacterium | reverse complement strand
GCGTCACGGGCCTTGGGGGGCATGATTCGAGTAAGGCGTAAAACTAGATGAATTTTTACTTTTGCGTGTTTTCTGAACTTTTTTTAATTTTTTTTCAAAAAAATCACAGCTTATGTCGAATATCCAGGGTTACGATAAATGAGTTGCGATATAGAATGAAATGCAATAATGTGGTGCCGTTGAAAGCACAGAAAAAGAGGAAACCCTGAACGGTGGACCCCTGGCCCAGACTTGGCTTCCCTGTCCTATTGTGTAGGAACTCGTAACGTAGCATTCAGCGCTATCGTGCCGGGAATGCACATCAAGTCGCGCCAGGGCAGGCCCGAATCTGTGAACGCCTGCAACAAAGGAGAATGAGGGACCAATGGAGAAAGCATTCAAAAAAGTCTATCAATTCAAGGTCACATTGAAGGGCATTCGACAGCCTATATGGCGCAGAATCCAGGTCCTGGACAATTACACGTTTTGGGATTTGCATGTGGCCGTTCAGGATGCCATGGGATGGTTAGACTACCACCTTCATGCCTTTCATATCTTAAATCCCGAGACCGGACTCAAGGAAGAGATCGGCGGTATCGATGACTCTTCCTGGGATGACCATCAGGTCACTCCAGGATGGGAGCGGAATATATCCCGGTATTTCACGCCCGAAAACAATAAAGCCCTCTATGTCTATGATTTCGGCGATGACTGGCAGCATGATGTAAAACTGGAAAAGGTTCTTCCCTGGGAGAAAAATGTCAAATATCCAATTTGCATTGCCGGCAAAAGGGCCTGTCCTCCAGAGGATTGCGGGGGTGTTTGGGGATATATGGACCTGTTGGAAATTCTTTCCAACCCAAATCATGAAGATTTCGAGGATACGCTTGAATGGCTTGGCGAAGAATTTGACCCCGATTACTTTGATAGCGGAGAAATAGTATTCAGTGATCCACAAGAACGGTGGGAATATGCTTTCGGGAGTACAGATGATTTCAGCGATGATGAGATCGACGATATTGAAGAAGCACTAAATGAAGGAAGGGCCCAAATGAGGGCTTTTTCCCGGGACTACATGCACGGAATCTGGGAAAAAGCAAAAAACGGCGATATGGAAGGCCTGTCACCCGAAGATATGCAACTGGCCCAAATTATGAAGGACCACGAGGATGAGTTTTTTAATCAGTTTGAATTCTCAGACTTAACATACGATCATGAGTACGACCCGGATACTGAAGTCAACCCCTTTCTTCATGTTTATCTTCACTCTATCGTAGAAAACCAGTTATCAGAAAAGGACCCTATTGAGGTTTTTCAATTTTACAATGCCATGCGGAAAAAGAAGTGCTCACATCATGACTCAGTCCACATGATAGGAGCGATCCTGGCGCCTTTGATGTTTTCGGTTTTTGAAAAACAGAGACCTTTTGACATTGATACTTACAAACACCTTTTGAAAAAATACAAAACCCGTAATCCTGATAAGCTCTTCGATCTGCTAGACAAAGAGAGCAGTCTTTATCCCTCCGACTCGTAAACGCAAAGCCTTCCATTGGTTTTGGACAGGTGAAGATATCGTTGACTTTAGACTATTCAGATGCCAAATGTTTCTGATAGGCCAGCATCATTTTGATTTCTCCATAGGAGTAGTCATCTCCCAGGGCATTTTTTACTTCACTGAGGGAATTATTGCTATCTGCAGCAAGTTCCTTTTCAATGGAGTGTTGTTTTTCAGGTGAAAGCAATTTGTCGATATCTAATTTGCCTTTTTCCACAAAAAAGGTCAGATGCCTTTCAATGGTAGATTGTACCAGGCCTCTTTCTTTTGCAATCCGGGCAACAGTTAATCCGTTATTGAACATATCAAGACTTGTATCTTTCGTGCCGAAAGGTGGAGCCGCATCTTTTGCCGGGGTACTTTCTTCAGGAAGTTTTTTAGGCTCCGTCAGTACGACGTTTTCTATCCCGTGTTTTTCGCGATAGGCCAAAACCAGTTTCACAAGTTCTTCACCGTATTTCTCAATGGTTTTCTTGCCGACTCCTTTTATTTTCTTTAGATCAGCAGTATTGTCGGGAAGGTATACCACAATCTGGAGCAATACCTGTTGATGTAAAACTTGAAAATGGGCAACCTCTTCCTCCTTGGCCTTGCGGGAACGCCAGTCCTTCAGTGTCTGGAAAAGCTCTGGATGAGCAACATCCGATTCAGTATAGGCCTTGGGTCGGAGCTTTTTTTCTTTTTCAGGTATAAAGTCAATTTCAGCGGCTGAAACAGCACGCAGGAAACTTGACGGTGTAAATCCTTTTTCACAGCATTGTATTCCAGCTACCTTTACGGCGATTTCTTTTTTAAGATTGGTCAGGGCATTCCCAATTTTTTTGCGAAGTTCGGTATTGTCTGTTTCGACGTGCAATTTTTTCACTGACTCCTCAAAAATTTCGGTAAACTTTTCCTGAAACCATGCTGACGCTTTGCTGATCCGTTCCAAAATGATTGCATCTGACTCGGGCAAGCCGCCATCCGTAAAGATTGTGCGTAATTGCCGCTTAAAATTTTCACTGACAATAAAAATATCTTTCGCAGCCTTTTTTTCCAGTTGGTGAATATCTTCAACGCCTGAAACCTGAACTACTCTGGCGTTACCTGTCAAAAGCCGGGCAAGATAATTGAGACGGTTGTTCAATAGTGAAAAATCAAAACAATCAAGCAATAGCTGCTGCTGGTAGCTGATTTTGGCTGCCTGAAGCCGGGTTTCGGAGGGCGGATTCTGGTGAGTGTTTTCGTCAAAGGACATTATTGCTTTGTCAGTTTTTATTCCCCGAGATGAGATGAGAGAGCTCAGCACCATGCCCTCTATAGTTTTACAACGGCTTAAGGCCACATAAATCTGACCATGGGCAAAAGCTGCTTTGGCATCAATAATGGCCTTTTCAAAAGTCAGCCCCTGACTTTTGTGGATGGTGATTGCCCATGCAAGTTTCAGGGGGTATTGCTTGAATTTACCGATTATATCCTCTTCAATTTCCTTGTTTTCTTCGTTCAGTGTGTATTTGATATTTTCCCAAATGATTGGTTCAACCACGATTTCCTGTTTGTCGTCGGGGCAGATAACGTGGACGTTTTTGGTCGAAATTTTGGTTATTTTGCCGATTTTACCATTGTAATAGAGTTTTTCAGCAGAGGGATCATTGCGCACAAACATCACCTGTGCCCCCTCTTTAAGCAGAAGAGTGGCCAGGGTCGGATAGATATGTTCAGGAAAATCTCCGGAAATTTCAGCTTTGAAACGGTGTTCTTTTTTGGACAGGTCTCCAAGTCTGGCCTGATTGATGGATTCGGCGCTGCGGTTGTGGGTGCTTAGGGTAATATAGCCCTGATCTTTGCCCGGTGTAAAATCCTGAATGTAACGCTGATTAAGATCCGCTATGGATGATTTATCAAGCCGGTTGTCACGTACCCGATTCAGGAGCTTGATAAAACCGGTGTCTGACTGGCGATAAATATGCTTCAGTTCAATGGTAAGCAGTTCAGTAAGACCAAGCGCTTTGCTGCTGAAAAAATAAACCGACTCATAATGTTGCTCCAAAAGGTGCCATTCATTTTGCTTTGCCACCGGAGAGAGCTGATGCAGATCGCCGATAACAAGCAGCTGCACCCCGCCAAACGGCTGATTATTACGGCGATGGCGACGCAGAACAGCATCCACCGCGTCGAGTAAATCGGCCCGTACCATACTTATTTCGTCAATCACCAACAAATCAAGGCTTTGTATAACCCGTTTTTTTTCTTTGCTGAACCTGAAATGACGCTGTTTATTGCTCTCATATGTCTCGCTGCCAGGTACAAATGGGCCAAAGGGAAACTGAAAAAAAGAATGAAGTGTTACCCCGCCGGCGTTGATGGCCGCAACACCGGTTGGAGCGGTGATAATCATCCGCTTCGCCGTGTTCTTATGCAGATTATGGAGAAAGGTTGTTTTGCCTGTACCCGCTTTACCCGTCAGGAAAATATTGCAGCCGGTGTACTGAACAAAGTCGTTGGCGAGTTGCAGTTCATGGTTTGTGGGGGACATAGTTTTCCTGGTCATGCGCGTTGTCAGGAACGTGGACGAAATAACTTCCACGACTATGCATCCCGGCTTCAGGGCATCTTTGTCCGGTCCTCAATCTCAAAATCCTCGAAATAGTCTTGCTATTACTGGGTTTGAGCTTTCGGATCGAACAAATCCACCCTAAATCCGAGCGCCTACTTACGGAAGTTATCTCGTCCACGTTCCTTAGAAGGATCCAAGTCGAGTTCTTTGCCCATAAGATACTCGTATAGGAACCAGATCTTGCGCGCATACTTCCCAGCCGGGGTCTTCTTGATGAAACGTTCTAACTCCTTGCGGTCAACCACTGAGAAAAGAGCGTTGAGGATTTCCAGATTTATCCCTTCGAATTTTAGGGCGAATGTCAAATGATCCTTTAGGTTATCACCTGGATCATATCTCTTCGTGTAGATCTCAGTCCTCCGGTAGCCCGCTATGACCGTTTTGCGCCTCCCTTTTTCAGCTATAAATGACTTAACATGGTGTGGCATGACGTCGAGAAAATACCGCCGAACTAATTCACTGTAACCTACCAGCTTAAGCCCTTCAGTTGGGTTGATGTCTATGTTTTTCACTGGCTCACCGTTGCGGAATAATTTTTTCTGTAGAAAAAAGCATTTGATTCGCCCTTATTGTAGCAAAAGGTATTTTATTTGCAAGAATTTTTAACTGGAACCATCTTTGTGTATAAATTCGGTAACTGGTACATTTCCAAGTTATAGATGTTGGGGAGGCGAGCGAGCCCTTTAGGGTGATCTTGTGAAGCCTCCCCAACTCTATAGTCTGATACATAATGTACACCCCTGATGCCTTCCCACGTTTCAAGGCCTATGACCGGTTTATTTGCTTTTAGTGCCAGGGCGATTTCAGACAGGGTCCCGTACTCCCCGGCTATGGAGATCAGCACATCTGAAGCGCGCACCACGAGTAAATTCCTGACCTCACCGAGACCTGTGGGTATTGGAACTTGAATAAAGGAATTAGCCGATTCTTTATTTAGACCCGGCAGTATGCCTATTGTCATTCCACCTGCTTCAGATGAGCCTTTGGCAGCGCCTTCCATGATACCCCCGAGTCCACCGCATACGAGAACCCATCTCCTTTTGCCTATTTCAAGACTCAGGTTACAGGCAAGCTCGTAAACGGCATCGTTACATGAACCTGCTCCTATGACACCTACATAGCGAGATTTTCCCATTGTATTTTCTCCTTTTTGCAAAAATATTTGCCATTGGAGTTTTAAGTTGCTATTTACTTACGTAAGCGTTCACAGGTTCAGGGTTAGGGACAAAATGACGTGGTGATGAGAATGCAGCCTTTGAACCCGTAAGCGGTTACAAATCTTGACTGCAAATATAGCAGGCTCATCTATAGAAAGGCCACAATATATTACCTAAAACTTGCATAAACTGTTTTCAAAAAGTTGTTAATAAACATAAATATCAAAGAGTTATGAAATACTGAGAATTAAATGGCGCACACCAATTTGAGGCGGTCCATGAGGGTCTGATTATTTGAAAACAGTTTACCTTCCGGGAGCGCCGATTTTGCCGAGTCTGCTGTGTTGGTAAGGGCTTGAAGTATACGGATACGTCTGCGCCCTTGCCACATTGCATCTTCGGCAAACTCGACGCTTACAGGATTTAGGTACTCAGTGAAAATGAAAACCCGGAGATTACAAGAACTACTAGGGTGAGGTATCTCTTAGGGGGGGGCCGGCAAGTCGCCCTGCACTCTATATTGAGGTTAACAAACAGATATGCATAAAAGAAAAAGAATAGGTTTATCATTATCGATTGGGGTTCTTATATTGGTCCTTGGTCTTCTCTGCTGGTTCTCGATAGACATCTTTGAGGGAGAAAAACCGGGGATAACCCTTGATCCTATAAACAAGTTCATATCAGGAGTTCAGAAATACAAGCTCACTATCACTGACAGAGAAAGGGGACTCAGAACCCTAAAGGTCTATGTAAAACAAGGAGGAAGAGAAGTAACTGTCCTTGAAAAGGCCTTCCCATTCAAAGGTCTATTCAACCGGGAGGGCATTCACAGGTATGATACGGACTTCTCTATAGATCCTGCAAAACTCAATTTATACCAAGGTCGTATAGACCTCTTTGTTTGTGTGCGGGATTATTCCAGAAGAAGTGGGGGGGATGGGAACCTTTCGCTACTCCAGCACAGGATGGTTGTGGATATGATTCCACCGTCCATAAGGGCTGTAAGCCGTTTGCACTATGTTAATGTTGGGGGGAGCGGTTTGGTGATATATCAGACATCTTCAGACTCGGTCAAAAGCGGCCTTTTTGTTAATGAAGACTTTTTCCCGGGTTTTCCGTCTCAGAATGGAGATAGACAAGGGCTCCATCTCTGCTATTTTGCTGTACGTTCCGATACGAAGCCAAACCCTGATATATACCTGTGGTCAGAAGACAGGGCCGGCAACAGTTCAAGGGCTAATTTTTACTTCCGTATCCGTAAAAAACGTTTTCCCACTGATAAAATGAGAATTACGGACCGGTTTTTGAAGCGGATATTGCCTCGTTTTTCTTATTATCCATTTGAACCGGAAGATAATGACATTACTAAGTTCCTCAAGATTAACAGGGAAGTAAGAAAAGGAAATAATCTTACTTTTTACAGTTTGAGAAAAGATACAAGTCCTGATCGTCTCTGGAGCGGCAACTGGATAAGGCTCAAGAATGCTGCGAGCATGGCAGGTTTTGGTGATAGACGTCTTTATCTCTATAAGGGGAAAAAAGTTGATAAGCAGATACATCTCGGAGTTGATCTGGCTTCTCTCGCGAATTCTGAAGTCCAGGCGACAAACAACGGTCGCGTGATTTTCGGGGATCGTCTTGGTATATACGGCCTTACCGTGGTCCTTGATCATGGACAGGGCCTTGCCTCAGTGTATTCGCATCTCAGTGAAATAAGAGTTAAACCGGGGCAGGAGGTCATGAAAGGTGAGATAGTCGGAACAACGGGGCAGACAGGGCTTGCCGGCGGGGACCACCTTCACTTTGGCATTATGATAAGCGGTGTGTTTGTCAATCCCATTGAGTGGTGGGATACTCACTGGATTCAAGATAATATCACAAGGAAGCTGGCATTGCTTGACAGGGAATGAGAGACGGTCACAGGAGGAAATCGGGAATTGCTGGTTGACTTTGGTCGTGGTTTCCGTTAGATGGAATATATGTTATTCAGGTGCTCATTTTGAGCTTAACAGGGAACCCCGTGAGAATCGGGGACGAGCCCGTCGCTGTAAATGGGGACGAACGCTGCATGGCTGTTGCTGGTGATGACTTATCAATGCTTTACGTCACTGCCAACTGTCTAAAGAGCCACTGGGACCGCCTGATGGAGTTTTGTCATCCATCAGGACCGGGAAGGCGCGGCAAGTAGGTTGATCCATAAGTCAGAAGACCTGCCTGGATGCAGGGCATAGCCTTTGCGGGATGAGGCCTGCCGAAAATTTCGAGGATAAAAAGGGAAATCCCCGGATCGATTTATTATTCGTTCCGGGGATTTTTTTGTGAGGTGCTTGCGGGATTTGATAAAAGAGGGACGTAAGCGTTCACGGGTTCATTGGCACAACCTCAACTTTTATGGGACGCTGATGAACGCTGAGTTTATAGGGTTTATAGGGTTTATTGAGTTTATTGAGTTTATTGAGTTTATAGGGTTTATTGAGTTTATAGGGTTTATTGAGTTTGTAGGGTTTATTGGGTTAGTTCAATCAACAATCCCTTACGCATAAAGGCCCCCTGTCGGGATCTCCAGGAACCCGCCAAACCGGCCCTCGTTGCCATAGACTTATCTGCGTGAATCAGCGGAAATCTGCGTCCTATGAACCTGTGAACGGTTACAGATGGACATAATTCAATTCTCCACGAGAGAGGACATGCGAGACCATCAATGTCTAATGTATCAAAATTCACGTTTTTGATTATTATGCTGTTTTTCTTCTGCCCGGTGGCACAACTTGGTGCTGCAAAGGACGTAATTGATCAGGCGGGAAGAAACGTCAACCTGCCGGATGACCCCCAACGGGTTGTGTCGTTGGCACCGAGTATCACTGAAATTGTTTTCGCATTAGAGCAGGAGCATCGCCTGAAAGGTGTGACCCTTTTTAGCGATTTTCCTCCTCAGGCCAGAGCTATTCCAAGGGTGGGTTCTTATGTACAACTTGATCTGGAAAGAATCGTGGCATTAAGACCTGATCTTTGTATTGCAACTAAGGACGGAAATCCTAAGGAGACAATTGACAGGCTGGTTGCTTTAAACATACCGGTGTATGCGGTGGATCCTAAGAATCTGGGCTCGGTCATGGAAACAATCTTTGAAATAGGCAGTATCCTGGATGCCCCGGAAAAGGCAAATGCCTTGGTCAAAAGCATGTATTCCCGCATTCAAAAAATTAAGGTACTGGTTGAGCAAAGCACTATAACACCTGGTGTATTCTATCAGATTGGGGTTTCTCCTATCGTTTCCGCCGGCACACATACCTTTATCCATGAACTCATTGTGCTCGCGGGAGGGAAAAATCTTGCACAGGGCCCGGTTACCTATCCTCAGTTCAGCAGGGAACAAGTGCTGGTATTGTCCCCGGAAGTCTTTATAATCTCTTCCATGGCAAGGGCCGCGGTTTTCGAACAGGTAAAGCGAGAGTGGTGCGAATGGCCTGGCTTGCCTGCGGTTCGAAATCAAAGGATTTTCCTTGTGGATTCAGATATCCTTGATCGGCCGACTCCTCGTTTGGTAGAGGGTCTTGAACTACTAACAAGACTGATTCATCCTGAATTGTTTGAGGAAGCCAAGTGAATACCCATGCACCTTTTGTCTTGAAACGCATTTTTGTGGTTTCCTGCCTGCTCTTGATTTTGCTCGGGGTGGTGATGTTCCTGGGCCTTTCCATGGGATCGTCCGGAAGCGGAATGATGCCGGTTCTGGATTCCCTTTTTGGAGTAAGAGAGCCGGATTCCGTGCTTATGGATACCATCATCTGGAAAATTCGTCTCCCGCGAGTTCTTTTAGCCGCCCTTGTAGGGGCAACGCTTTCTCTCGGCGGCCTTGTGTTCCAGGCCCTGCTTAGAAATCCACTGGCCGAGCCGTATATCCTGGGTATATCCGGAGGATCAGCAATAGGTGCCATAATTGGAATTCTTCTGGGATTTTCCCGTTTTCCAGGCGTGGCTGCTACTGCCTTTACCGGGAGTATTCTTACACTTTTTCTGATTCTTGTGATGTCATCAGGTCAGAGCATTCTCAAAAGGGATTCACTGTTGCTCTCCGGCGTTATGGTCAATGCATTCTGCTCAGCGATCATCATGTTCCTTGTCTCACTGACCAGGGACTCCAGGCTCCATAACATAATTTTCTGGCTCATGGGCGATCTTTCCACCGGGGATATGCACCAGGTGGGGATATTGGCCGCCACCGTTCTCCCTTGTTTTTTCCTGATTTTTTTCTTTTCCAGCCCGATGAATTTACTCCTTATGGGAAAGGAAACTGCCCAGACTACGGGCGTAAATATCAAGTTCGTGACCGTGATCCTTCTTGTCGTTACTTCATTTGCAGTAAGCGCGACAGTCAGTCATTGCGGGCTTGTTGGGTTTGTAGGGTTGGTTATGCCGCATTTGCTGCGGCTTCTCTTTGGCCCTGACCACAGGGTGCTTGTTCCGGCATGTGTGTTAGGAGGAGGGGCCTATATGGTCTTCTGCGATCTGCTGGCAAGGGTTCTGCCGGAACAGGGTGAGATTCCGGCCGGCGTAATTACGGCCATGATTGGAGCACCTCTATTTGTTTTTCTACTGAAAAGATCCGGCCGATGAATATAGCGATCGATATAAAGAATCTGAATTATGCTTACGGAAAATACGTTGTTTTGACGGATGTTTCCTTTCGCGTCAAGAGAGGTGATTTTTTCATCATAATCGGCCCGAATGGTTCAGGGAAGACAACCTTGATGAGTTTGATTTCAGGAATTATTAGACCCAAAAAAGGTCAATTGGAGGTCTTTGGAATGTCTATGCAGGGTTATACAAGAAAGGCCCTTGCAAGGACAATTGCTTTTGTTCCGCAGATGGTCGAGGTTGACTTTCCGTTCACAGTAAATGAAGTGGTACTGATGGGGCGTTCTCCCCACCAGGGCATTTTAGGGCTTGAAAAAAGAGAAGACCTGGAAATAGCGAAACAGGCTATTGCCTTCACAGGCCTGGAACACCTGTCCCATCGCAAGCTTACCCAACTGAGCGGGGGAGAGCTTCAAAGAGTCTATATTGCAAAGGCTATCTGCCAGGAACCGCGGATAATGCTTTTGGATGAACCAACCGCCTCCCTGGATCTTGCCCACCAGACCAGGCTGATGGATTTGATGGAGAAGTTAAGAGAGGAAAGAGGGCTCACTATTGTAATGGTATCCCACGACGTGAATCTTGCGGCCATGTACGGACAAAATCTGCTGTTGCTCAAAGAGGGGCAAATCGTAAGTTCCGGTTTTCCAGAGAAGGTGCTCACTTATGAGAACCTTGAACATGCGTATGGCTGCACCCTGCTTGTGGATGACAGCCCCCTGGGGAGGTTTCCAAGGGTCACACTGGTTCCTCAAAGGGTCCTGGACAACATGAAGCACATCTGAGATCCCTGTCAGGATTCTGTGGTTCAAAACAGATTCACAAGTCTTGGCCTGGAAACACGGCTTTATCGAGCAGACACTGAAGGAGCAAAGCGAGATGAAGGAAACGATATTTGTGATTGGAGGGTGCAGGAGCGGTAAGAGCCGCCATGCACTTGAGCTGGCAGAGCAGGCTGGCGGCAGCAACAAGATATTTATTGCGACCTGTGTCCCCCGTGATGACGAGATGAAACAAAGGGTCGAACTTCATCAAAGGCATAGAGGCACGGGCTGGACAACAATAGAAGTCCCGGTACATTTGGGGGAATCAATAATTGAAAACAACCGGAAGGCTGATGTGATCATTGTGGATTGTCTTACCCTCTGGATCAGTAATCTTCTTATGGAGACAGATGATGAGGAAGAAATCGCCGGGCATATTCATGGACTGATAAAATCACTTGAAAGGGCTCAGTGTACGGTTGTCCTGGTTTCAAACGAAGTGGGAACGGGTATTGTCCCTGAAAACAGCCTTTCAAGGCTGTTCAGGGATATCGCAGGATTTGCCAACCAGGATGTGGCTGCATGTTCTGACAGGGTTATATGGATGGTGGCAGGTATCCCGGTGACCATTAAGGGAATCAAATAGTGAAAGGTCTAATTTCAGCCATTCAATTCATCACAATCCTGCGATTAGGAAAGTCAGGGATATTCGAACCACAGGGGATGGTTCCATTCTTTCCGATTGTAGGCATTATTTTAGGGGTACTTGTTGCCGGTTTTGATCAAGTTGTTACAAGTCTGTGGTCAGGACCTGTCGCGGCCCTCCTGGATGTGATATTTCTCATTGTTATTACCGGCGCTTTCCATCTCGATGGTTTGGGGGATGCAGCAGACGGCCTTCTTGGTCACCGGAGCAAGCAGGCGTCCCTGGCAATCATGAAGGATAGCAGGGTCGGTGTGATGGGGCTTGTTGCTATTCTCTGCGTATTATCCATAAAATGGGGCGGAATTACGAGCCTGGATGCCCATAGAAGCCTGTTGATTATTATTGTGCCGGCCTATGCAAGAGGGGGCATGATATTCGGTATAAGGTTTCTCGAATACGGAAGGGATGCGGGAACCGGCCATGCGCTTTTTGGCAGCAGATTGAAGTGCTCTGCGTTCCTGGGATTTATTATCCCTGTGGGACTTTCATTTTTCCTTGGATGGAAGGGAATATGGCTGAATTTTGTTTTCGCCTTGACCATAACAGGACTTCTCATGTACTACAAGAGACGCATTGGTTGCATTACAGGTGATATGCTTGGCGCAATGGCCGAAGTCACAGAAGCAGTGCTCTTCCTGATGGTGTCAATTGGGGCTTGAACGTTGCAACAGGTCAGGGGATTGATTTCCTGATTCCGGCTTTTACGGGAATTGTAATTGCTTCTTATTTTCCATTATCCACTGCAAGTCTGATCTAACAAAGCCTGGAGGTGAGTCGTATGTTTAAACATATTCTTGTGCCATCGGATTTTACTGAAAAGAGCGTGAAAGCCCTGGATATAGCTGCCAAAATGGCTCCTTATAATCTGTCCAGGATTACTCTGCTGCATGTGATTGAGACTATTGAAGATACGGAGTATGAAGAATTCAGTGATTTCTATGATAAATTGAAAAAACGTGCTCAGAAAGAGATGGACAGAATGGCCGGCAGTTATACGGATGAAGGGCTGGCGGTTGACACGGTGATTGCCTATGGCAAAAGAGCCATAGAGATTGTGAGATTTGCAAATGAAAAGGCCGTTGATCTCATAGTGTTGAGTTCTCACAAGATCGATATGGAAAATATTGGTCAAGGATGGGGCACAATCAGCCATAAAGTCGCTATCCTGGCCAACTGTCCTGTGATGATGGTTAAGTAGAGAATTCACGCCGAGAGGACATGATCTTGATTTGCCCCTGGAAGAGGGCTTACTCCTGCGTACATTCACAAGTGTCTAAAGTTTAAAGTGCCTAAAGTTAAAGGACATTAGCCCTTTTGGATGCCGATTGAATTGGCCAAAACAAGCTTTTCAAAACCTATGTCATACCTAAAAAATGCAATTAGCGGTTAGCCCTTAGCTATTAGCTGCATAGAATCAATTAGTTGTTAGACAATACAGTTGCATCAAAAAATGAAAGTTTCAATTCAGCATAAAGTTATACAAATGCTTGTAGTCTTTAAGCTAACGGCTAATTGCTAAAAGCTAATTGCAGGTTTTAGGTCATAATCATTTCCTTACCAAAGTTCTTTCGCAAACCTTAAATCATATATTCTTTTAATTTCTCTTTTTCAGGAACCTCGGGTACCAAAATTTTGCATTCCGTCCATCCAGCCACTTGTATCTGAGTTGATTCGTTCTCGCTTGCATCACTGTATGCGGCAGCGACTGCGGCTGATAGATGAAGATAATCATTTAATGGATAGCCGGAGACCAGAACTGTAGGTCCTGGGACTGAAACGGATGTCATGATGAGGTCTTTGTCTCCGGCCAGGGAACCGATGATATCATTCTCACTTTTGTTTCTGCCAACAACGAGTTTTGTGTTCGGGCCCAACCTGAAATGCCTGCCAAACTTCAGGAGTTCGATTTCCCTTATCTCAGGGTTGACCTGGTATGTAAACAGGTCCTTTAATCGCCGTGAAAAGACTTTTTCGGTCAGCAGACAACCGCCCCCGGGAGCGGGATATTTTTTTATGCCCATCTTTAGTGCAAGCGCCATTTGGGGTTTTCTTGAACGTCCCTGAAAATCCATCAACATCTCTCTTTTTACCCATTGGTTTTTTTCAGGTATTGTGGGAGGAAGATGCCTGGCCGAGAGGGGTCTGAGAAGCAGTTCTTCAATGCCGCTTTCAGAGGCAACAAGGGCAAGTGACTGCTTGTTTTGAGACATGGGACGTTGTCCCAGGACTTCACCGGTCAGGACAAAACTTGCGCCCTCTTTTTCCAGAAGCTCTCCTGCGATTCGGAACATGAGTGCATGGCAGTCAATACACGGATTCATGTTGCCGCCATATCCGTGCTTTGGGGATTTGACAACATCGAGATGACGTTCTGTGATGTTTATGACTTTGAACGGGAGACCCATGGATTTGGCAGATTCTCTTGCCTTCCGGGGTGAGAAAAAAGGGGTCTCAAAAAAAAGGCCCAGGACATCAATGCCCTGGGCCCTTACAATGCCTGCTGCAAGCATGCTGTCCAGGCCCCCTGAGAAAACACATAAGGATTTCATTAAGTGTTAGCGCTCCATCTATAATCCTGCTTCTGCAAGCGATTTTATCAAGGATTTCTGTTTATTATCAAGTTCTTTCGGTATAATAATGCTGATTTGCGTGTATGCATCTCCACGTTCCTGCCCCTTCATGCGGGGCAGTCCATAGCCCTTTGCCCTGAGCTTGGCATTATTCTGGGTTCCTGGGGGGATTTTCAGTTTTAGCCACTTTTTATCAATGGTTTTGATCTCGATCTCCGTGCCAAGCACGGCATCTGAAAACTTGATCTGTTGTTTCATATGAAGATCATCATCTTTCCTTGCGAAAACCGGATGATCGAGCACCCTGATCTGGATATAAAGATCACCCGGGGGGCCGCCCAACGGGCTTGGTTGCCCTTTGCCGGAGAGCCTTAGCTTCTGGCCTGAAGCAATTCCAGCCGGGACTTTTACTGAAACCTTTTCCTGGCGGCCGTTCATTTGATAGGCGATAACCTTATCGGTAGTTGTGCATATTTCCTCGAGTGTCATGGACAGTTCATATACCAGATCCTGGCCTTTCATTACCTGACCATGAGCACCTGAACCACCAAATGAAGAACCAAATGGCGAATCACCGCTCCGGTAATTGCACCTGCCGCCACCTCCCATTCCTCCAAACATCTGGCCGAAAATATTCTGTGTGCTTCCGCGTCCTCCAAAACCCATCTCGCTGAAGATACTGCCGAAATCAAAGCCACGGAAAATGTCTTCCTGGCTGAATTTATTATGAAATCCTTCAGCCCCGAACATATCGTATTGTTTTTTCTTTTCAGGATCACTCAGGACGGCATAGGCCTCACTTATGCTCTTGAATCTGGCCTCAGCTGACTTGTCTCCCTTGTTGCGGTCCGGGTGGTATTTCAGGGCCAGTTTACGGTAGGCCTTTTTGATTTCCTCGGGAGAGGCTGATTTCTGGAGTTCCAGGATGTTATAATAGTCTTTTCCTGCCATTTTTCATACACATTCGTTTTGGTGAGATTGAATAAAACGCAATGACCTCCTGGTGTTAGATAGGCCAAAGATACCGGAGCAAATGTATGGATGGACACTAATTTGTAACTAACCAGGTTTATAGTGGCAAAGGCATAAAGCTCAAGGTCATATCTGCTGCAATAAAATAATCACAATGGAAAAGAAGTCAACCCGCTAAAAGCATTCAGGTGTGCCCCTGGTGCTTGTGTTATAAGCGTTCAC
>JAYEIR010000130.1:0-3224 GCA_034660135.1 Thermodesulfobacteriota bacterium | reverse complement strand
AACGGAGCAACCATTTCCAAAGAGGAATGATATTGATCTCGCCATGCGATTCTTCATCATCGGTAATCACCGTAAGGCGTTCGACTCTCAGTTCATCTTTATTCTGGCTCCTGCCTCCCGTTTGTCACCTTGCATGGAAAGAACAAGACCCGCACTGTCATGTTGATCCGGTTACCCGACTGAAGATGTAAGCTTCCCAATGCTCAATTTAGGTATGCGTCAGGTAGTCAGTAGTAACCAATGGTCGTCCTGTGAAGTCAAAAAAAAACGATTTCACGGTAATGGAGATTTTTGTCTTGACTTCACTTTTCATGTGTACGCCTTTGCCTATAATTCTGTAGGTTTTCACATCTTTCATCTTTTAATCTGTGAAAATCTGCGTAATCTGCGGATCAGTTTTTTTGACCCTTTTCATTAACAGTATAGTACCCCCCTGACTTCTTACTTCCACGATATTCGACGCATCCCTGTCGCTTCAGATCGGCAATCCATCGTTCAATCGTTTTTGCGGGAATTCCAAGGTGGTCCGCCAGCTGTGGAATACGTCTGCCCGGCGCACTTTGTATATGTTCCAGCAACAGGTTTATTCCCTCACTTATTCCCCCAGTTATTCCCTCACTTATTCCCTCAGTGGATACTGACACCGAGGATATCTTTTGTTTCTGGTATCTCAGTGTGACAAGGAAGCCGTCGCCGCTCTCCTCATATTCAAAAGTCATGGTCGGATACAATCTACAATAACGATGTTCAATTGAAAACCCCCATTCCCTTCCTATTTCTGCGATTCTTCTGCCTTTCTGCCTGTCGAAGCGAAGCGTAGATCCTACCATCGGAGCCTCGCTCAAGACGCAAAGGGTACGAAGAGGCCAATTTTTATGGGGTCTGCCCGTCAGGGCTTGGTTCTGTGTTAATCCTTTATTTTTCTTGAAGGATTAGCATAAACCAACAAAAAAACCCAGATCCGTGCAATCCGTGTCATCCGTGCCAAAAACTTCTCTGCGCGAGATAGTTATTGAATTATTAAAGAGCGTCCCGCTGGCCCGCAAACAACATAGATTGTAAAACTCGAAATGGCACTCGCTCCTCCGTTATCCAACCCGCCTCTTGCACCAAAGTAACGCACTTTCGTAACTACCTCCCCCTGCTCCTTATTCACTATTCAAGATTTGACATAGAGTCCGTAGGTATTCCGCTGCTTGCACTCACTTTAAACCCAAAAATCTAATTGACATGGGCCGCTGGGATGCTATATTTCTATTTAACCCAATAAACCTCATCTCAGGAGGTTGAAAAACATGAACCTAACCGAGATCATTCAAGATATCCACGGTCTGGATGCGCAATTATACCAGTTGGAAAGCTGTTATGGGCTCCTGTCTGCTGACTTTTATCACCTATACAAAGCCGGTGAATTGGAACAGTCGCGAGACTTTATCCAGTGGGTTGGCTACTACGAAGCCAAAGTCGCCCGCGAAGCCTCCTACCGGGAAATGATGTACGATTATTTGCGCAAGTTGCGTAAAAGTGCAGGCTTAGGCGCTCTGCGTCTAACTCCCGAGAATCCCATCGCTCCAGCATGATAGAATGATGCCAATTACAGATTTCCACACTTACGGAGAACTCGTCTATTCGCTTCAAGGGCTCTATCCAGGGGTGGTGCGCTCGACGCTTGTTCTGGCGAGCATCGGACCAACTTTGGCCAAAGTCGAAGGACAGGTGCTATTCGAGGCCGATGTTGTCTTGGATGTCTGGGAACTTGTTGATTTTGAGGCCCGTAAAATTCGCAACTACAGCTATGAAATCTATCATGCTGGCGAGAAAATTGCTTGGTACGATCCATTTGAACATCCAGACATTCCTGAATTGGCCAGTACCCATCCTCACCACAAACACATTTCCCCCGATCTCAAGCGAAACCGAATTCCAGCTCCTGATATGAGCTTTGAAGAGCCTAATTTCCCTACCTTAATTGAAGAAATTGAGCGGGAGATTATTCCATCTTTCCTTCTGCCACCCGACCACTGACCCCTGTCTTTTTCTATCTTATCCATTCATTCTAATCATCCCCGGTAAGAAACCACCATCCTCTTATTTTCACTCTATCACTTGCCCTTCTGCTCTCTGACATCTGATCCCTGATTTTATCCTTGACTTTTCATGCATTCGTGCTACCTTAAATCATGATATTAATTTTAGGAGAGCTTATGAACACTATAAAAACAGTCGGCAGCAGCGGGCAGATATCCTTAGGCAAAAAATTCGCAGGTCAAACTGTAATGTTGGATGAAATTGACACAGGCGTTTGGATTGTCAAGCTGGGGCGCTTCATTCCCGATAATGAAAGGTGGCTTCACAGGCCGGGTGTCCAAGCCGAACTCAACGAAGCAATTGCCTGGGCAGAGAAAAATCCACCCGACGATACAAACTTTGAGGAGTTAGAATCCCGGATCAAACGATGAACCAGAAAACACATCAGTATATACGTTTGGATTTGAATAATCCTGTTTTTCAACGCCTACTTTTCAATCTGTCCAAAAGCGATCAGCACAACACCCTCAATACTCTGCGGAAATTGGCAACCATGACTTGGCAACAGGTATATGCTGATCATGGACTAAAATGGGAGGCCATTTTATCTCAAAAAGGTCCAGGCGGCAAAAAACTTTACACTTTTCGAATCGGCAAGGGTTTTAGGGGAGTAGCGTATCGTGACGGATCATGGCTGCGCCTATTGTCATTGCATCCTGATCATGATTCCGCTTATCAGTAGGGAAATGTGGTTTCGATAATACAACAGAGCTAATCTTCCCAAGCATATATCACCCCAACCTATCTGCCCCCTCCCCTTCGATACCCGACATCGCTCTCGCCCGTCCGCCATCGGATTTGCCTCAGGCGAATGCCGGGCGGGCTCAGCTGAGGCGGGCGGGCGCATTTCTCTGTGGTTCCATTCCAAGGCGTTCATCCGGGGTAATCTCTGTCACCTGTTTTTATCATCCCAGCATTTTTACCCCGTGGAATTCCGCTTTGCGGACGTCCGAAGTACTATTCCACTGGGGCCAGCATTATCTCTTATCCCAGCATTGCCCCTTCCCTCTCTGTGATCTCTGTGGCTCTGTGAGAGATTCCTTTCAATAAAGTGGCAAAGTGCGAACGTCCCCCATTCTTGGCCCCTAACGACAACAAGGAAGGCCTGACCCCTATCTCCTAATCCTATATTTACC
>JAYEIR010000129.1:0-3243 GCA_034660135.1 Thermodesulfobacteriota bacterium | reverse complement strand
TATGATCGTGAACAGATGGTTATCGACCGTGTCATGAAAGGCAAAACAGTCCTGATCATCCAGCAGGAAACGGCTCCTGTTCCGCCCGATGCCGGTTACCCTCACCCTTTCCCAGGAAACTGCGAGATTTTGATCCCAGGCCTTTGAAACAGCCTCTTTGATACTCCAGATTCTGAGGGACGCCCCGACTTCACCAAGTGGCGATCCTTGTGCCAGGTCTCTTTCGGTTTGTCTCATAAAGATTCTTTGGGACTTGAGTACCTTTTCGGAGATCTCTTCAACGTCAATACCAACATTGTTTTCCGAGGCAACGGCTATTGCAAACCTGCTGTCATGGGAAACGGAGCAAGAAAAATGGTGTATGCCATTGGTCAGGGGGCAGCAGGGGTGTATCTGGTCCGGGGAAATGGTTGTGATTAAGTGGGCCGGTGTGCCAACGTCATTTCCTGAGAGCTGCCTTGAAAGGTCCTTGCAACAAAGACGGGCCGCTACATAGCTCTTTTTCCTTTTATGGCCCATCTTGTTAAAGCGGCCCAGTTCAGGACCGGAAAGGGCCATTTCTGCAGTTTTTCTTGTTGCCTCAAGTTCCATTACACAAAGGGCATTGCAGTGATTACTGATAAATTCCAATTCAGCATCCCCTGGGTCGTCCATAATCCATGCGGGTGGTTTCATGCGGCCCCCGCTTACATCCCTCATGCGGACACCGAGGGCGGCTTCACAGAGCAGGCCTTTCAGGTCGTAGATCCATATATCGAAGATGAGCTGGTCAGGGCTGGTGTTTACAGGCACTATCCTGGCTGAATAAGTTTCTCCGGGACTGGTTTTATTGACTATAAGCCGTTTATCAAGCCCGAAGGGAAATCCGACTATCCCTGAATAGCGCTGTCCCCATGCGCAGGCAGCATGAAAGGCCGCATCAAGAGGGAAGGGGGATCCAAGTGGTTCGTTGGGAGTGCCGCTGATAGGGGCGCAGATCTCTGCGAGTGCTCCTTTTTTTGAAACCCTCAGGGTTCCCCTGATATTTTGGTATGCAGGTCCAAAAAGGACAAGATCACTGTAAAGCTTATCCGATGGAATGTCCATGCATATCCCCTCTAAGGAGGAGGCAAGATCCAGGGGCAACGGCTGAAGATCCCGAGGCCCTTGTTTAAAGCACAGTTTAACATGTTCTCTTGTCCTTGTGATCAAGGCCTTTTTCGATCTGGTTTTTGTAATCAACCTTGAAACTACTGCGCCATTTGCATGAACTTCAATTTCATTGAATGCCTCGACTGAGGAGTGACCAGCCCCGAGATATAAGAACTTGTCAAACTCGGCATTGACAATGCAGTGTACGTCTGTTTCCGGCAGGTATGCCCTGGTGGATGCAGCCAATAACTGCATGGCTTCCACCGCGGGAAAAACGGCTTTCCCTTCAAACCGGTGATCCATCAGGTACGGATGAGGCTTGATCTCAACAGGCAGGCGTCTGCTGTCAATTATTTTGGGAAGACCTTCCATAGATGAACGGTTTTTTCGTCAATTGCTACTGGTATGCCTGATGAATTGACTGCGCAGTGGCGGGTAAATCCTTTGCAGACAATTTCATTGGTTTGTCCATTGGTTATGACATAGTCAAACCGGAGCCGGACCCGCTCAAGTTCTGCGGGATGGGTGTGTATCCACATGGAATCATCGTAATATAATGGGCCATAATATTTAATGCCAACCTCAATTATCGGATAGGTGTAACCGCTCTCCTCTATTTCACGATAGGGATATGCAGCATCGCGCATCAGTGTGGCCCTGCCGAGTTCGAAAAAACGAAGGTAGTTTGCATGGTATACAAGCTGTGACCGGTCCGTATCAGCATAAAGCACACGATTTTTGCATCTGTGCCATACAAGGCCACCGGTCTTATCTCTTACATATCGTTCGTCGTCATTAAGCGTTTCAGGCTTGAATGGTTCCGGTCTCATGTTACATTCCTCTAAAGACAACACAGCAGTTTGTCCCGCCGAATCCAAATGCATTGGAAAGAAAGATGTCATAATTCTGGTTGCGGACCTCATTTGGTACCAGATCCAGGCCCTCAAATTCAGGATCAGGCAGATAGTTGACCGTCGGGAGTATAAGGCCTTTTTGCATGGCTTCAATGCCCATTGCAGCTTCAATGGATGCTGCAGCTCCGAGTGTATGCCCGATCTGGGATTTGTTTGATGATATGGGGATCTTTTTCAGGTCAGTGCCAAATACCTTTTTCAGGCATTCGATTTCAGTCCTGTCTCCCCTTGGGGTGGATGTTCCATGGGCATTAACATATTGGATGTCTCCCGGTTGTAAGCCGGCATCGTCGATGGCCTCAAGTATCGAACGAATGACCGTTTGCTTGTTGGGCCTTATAAAATGATAGGCATCCGAGGTCCAGCCGATACCCAGGACCTCGGCTTTTGGAACAAGCCCATACGTTCCAAGCATTTCTTCAGCAGCGAGGATCAGGACTCCGCAGCCTTCAGAAAGCACAAAACCTCTTCTGTCAATGCTGAAAGGCCGAGAGACCTGGTTTGGATCATCATACGCACGATCCTCCGGGAGGACCTTGATTGTGGCATTCATATTTTCGAAACCATGAATTATCTCGGGGATAATGCATGCGTCAGCCCCGCCGGCAAGGACAAAGTCGCAGTCCCCGTCACGAATCATCCTTGAACCGATCCCGATTGCGTGGTTGCCCGAAGCGCAGGCACCCTGAGGGGAAAATACCGGTCCGGTAAACCCTAACAGCATCCCGGCCTTACCTGACGGCAGATTTGCACACAGATTAGGGAGGAGATAGGGGCTCACCCTTAGAGGTCCCTTGTTCAGATAATTATCCATGGCAATACGATAAGCGTCTGTCCCGTTGAGCGCGGAGCCGATCAGACAGGCCGTCCTCGGACCTGTGTCTTTGTCCATCTCAAGCCCTGTATTGACAAGTGCTTCCTCACAAACAGCCATGGTCAGCAAGACAAAATCGGCATTCCAGTTATAAGCCTCTTTCCTGTCGACAAATTCCAGGGTCAATGGGTCCCATCCGGGTATCTCGCCCACAACATTACAGAGAGATTCGACATGGCATCTTGTGACTTTTCTGAAACCGGTTTCTGCTTTGATCGCGCGCTTCCATGTCTCAGCAAAGGTCTTGCCAAGCGGAGTTGCTGCACCGTAGCCAATCACAAATACACGTCTGTTTTTTGGTGCCTTCATAATTCGTAACCGTTC
>JAYEIR010000128.1:0-3253 GCA_034660135.1 Thermodesulfobacteriota bacterium | reverse complement strand
GGGCAATCGCCCGCATCAAGTTGGGCCTTAAGCATGATTTGTACCTCGGTAATCTGGACGCAAAAAGAGACTGGGGCTATGCCGGCGATTATGTCAAGGCCATGTGGCTGATGCTGCAGCAGGAGGAGCCGAGGGATTATGTCATTGCCACTGGCGAAGCCCATTCTGTGAGAGAGTTTGTGGAAAAGGCGTTTAAAGAGGTGGGGATAACTATCGCCTGGGAAGGGAATAGCGTCAACGAGACAGGGAGAGACAACAGAACAGGAGAGGTCTTTGTCCGCGTGGATCCACGTTATTTCAGGCCCACTGAAGTGGATTTCCTGTTAGGAGATCCGTCTAAGGCCCGTTCAGAACTGGGATGGGAGTCAGTTGTCTCTTTTGATGAGTTGGTAAAGCTCATGGTTCAGGAGGATCTCAAGGAAGCAGAAAAGGACCAGTTATGCGGAAACGCAGGGTTCAGGACTTATAACCAGTTTGAGTGAACCCTGGGACTGAACCAGTTACGAAAAGAGTTCAAGACCTTGGTGGCCTGTGATCTGTTATGGTGAAGTCACGGGTCAAGGAGAGAGTAAATGAACCATGGGACTGAGCACTGTTTAAGCGGATATGGGGGATAATATGAATAAGGACTCGAAAATCTACATTGCCGGCCATCTGGGTCTGGTTGGGTCGGCAATTCAGAGAAAACTCCGGGAGTTGGGATATGAGAATCTTCTTTTCAGGGCCAAACAAGATTTGAATCTTATGAGACAAAAGAAGGTGGAAGAGTTCTTCGATCAAGAGCGACCGGATTATGTATTCCTTGCTGCGGCAAAGGTGGGCGGGGTCTGGGCCAATTCTACCCTGCCCGCTGAATTCATTTATAATAACCTGGCAATCCAGACAAATATCATCCATGCATCATATCTCTACAATGTAAAAAAGCTTCTTTTCCTGGGCAGTTCCTGTATCTACCCGAGAGAGTGCCCCCAGCCGATGAAAGAAGAATACCTGCTTTCAGGCTATTTGGAGCCGACCAATGAACCCTACGCCATTGCAAAGATTGCCGGCATAAAGATGTGCCAGTCTTACAACAGGCAATATGGAACACAATATATCAGCGTGATGCCGACCAATCTTTATGGCCCTAATGACAATTTTGACCTGGAAACCTCTCACGTCCTGCCCGCGCTTATCAGAAAATGTCACGAGGCCAGGATGGCAGGCCGGAAAGAGGTGGAAATCTGGGGCACAGGGACACCGAGGCGGGAGTTCTTGTATGTTGATGACCTGGCTGACGCTTGTGTGCACCTGATGAATAATTATAGTGAATCTGAGATAGTCAATATTGGTGTGGGCAAAGACCTGACCATTCGCGAATTAGCCGATCTGATTTCCATGGTTGTTGGATTTGAGGGCACTATTCGATTCGACCCCACCAAACCGAACGGCACCCTTGTGAAACTCCTGGACGTATCAAGACTGAAATGCCTGGGATGGGAGGCAAAAATTCCGTTAGAGCAGGGCATAAGGGATACTTACCAATGGTATCTTGAAAACTCTCTTTCGGCATAACCCGAAAGTGAAGCAAACGTAACTACAAGGGTAACAGCTCAATAAACAGGGCACCATAAAAGGCTTACGCCTAAATTCCTTATTCGGAGTTTACCCGTACGGGTTTTACCGCTATTTATTGAACAGATACCACAAGGGATTATTAAATTTGCTGGATATAATTATAGTCAATTATAATAGTACTGATTACCTCTTGCGCTGCCTTGAGTCCATATTCAATGACCTCATAGAGATCCCGGCAAAGGTCTTTGTACAGGATAATGCCTCAAGAGATGACATTGACCGCATAAATGCGATATTCTCTCAGGTTGATGTCTTTAGAAACAGTTACAATATGGGTTTTGCCAAGGCGATCAACAAAGCACTGCGGATGTCTACAGCAAAATATGTGCTCATCTTGAATCCTGACACCTTTGTAGTCAGGGACTTCTTCAAGACTGTTATCGAGTTCATGGAACAAAATCCTGATGTGGGGGTTACCGGCCCCAAAATCCTGAACCAGGACGGCTCCCTCCAGGCCTCAGCCCGATCCTTTCCATCGCCGTTCACAGCATTTTTTGGACGATCTTCTTTCCTGAGCAAGTGGTTCCCCAGCAACCGGCTCACAATTCAGAATCTGCTTACAATTAGATCGGACGGACAAAGTCCCATGGAGGTGGACTGGGTTTCGGGCGCCTGTATGCTTGTCCGCAAAGAGGCCATAAGGGAAGTTGGTCTCATGGACGAGAATTTTTTCATGTACTGGGAGGATGCTGACTGGTGCAAACGAATGCGGGAAAAGGGCTGGAAAGTGGCCTACTTCCCGGGTGCAAGTATTATTCACTATGTGGGAATCAGCAGCGAAAAGGCTATATGTCACTCAACAATTGAGTTTCATAAGAGCAGCTATAAACTCTTCAAAAAACACAGTGGCCCTTTCCTCAGGTTATTGAGTCCTCTCGCCATTGCAGGTCTTTCCGTCCGTATCTCCTTTGTCCTCTCAACCAACATGATACGTGTCTGGTCCACAAGACAAGGGTCCTTATTTGCGTTAAGGAATCAGGTTGGTTCCGGGGCAAAGGACAAAAAAATCAAGATATTGCGCATGATAGCCCGCCTGAATGTCGGTGGCCCGGCAATTCACGTGCATTTATTGACCAAAGGGATTGATCCGGACAGGTTTCAGCCAATCCTCGTAACCGGCAAGATCTCTCCACAGGAAGGGGACATGAGCTATCTCTTTGATTCCCTGGATAAGAAACCCATCATTATCCCGGAATTGCAAAGAGAGATCAGTCTCGCGCTGGATCTAAAGGCATTGGTCCGGATTTTCAAAATACTTCGCCACGAAAGGCCCGACATTGTGCATACCCACACGGCAAAGGCCGGGACCAGTGCAAGGTTGGCTGCCATGGCATATAATCTTGTCTCTGACAAAAAAGTAAAACTTGTCCATACATTTCATGGTCATGTGTTTGAGGGATATTTCAGCAAAAAAAAATCCCTGATGTTTATTTGGATTGAGCGCTTCCTGGCCAGGGGGACGGATGTAATCATCTCCATCAGTGAAACGCAAAAGAAGGCACTGGCAGACAAATACCGCATTGCCCCTGCTGATAAAATCAAGATTATACCACTGGGTTTTGATCTGGAATCATTTCTGCATTGCCGCGCATTCAAAGGGCAATTCCGGCAACGGCTCGGTATAGAAGACGACGTC
>JAYEIR010000127.1:0-15401 GCA_034660135.1 Thermodesulfobacteriota bacterium | reverse complement strand
TATGTCTAAAAATTTACAAAGCACTCGACCCCCTGAATCCTTGAATCCTCGAACCCTTTGCATCAACTAATCAGGAGAAGAACCATAATTGACAGTAAAAAATTGAAGAGGAACTTCAAGATATGAAAAAAAAGAGGATCGTTAGCGGAATGAGGCCCACTGGGAAGATACACCTGGGGCACTTGCACGGGGCACTCATGAACTGGATAAAATTACAGAAAGAATTTGAATGCTTTTACTTTATAGCAGACTGGCATGCCCTGACAAGCGAGTACGCAAGTCCGGAGATTATTAGAAAAAGCACCTATGATATTATCATCGACTGGATTTCAGTGGGCCTTGATCCTGAGATCTGCACTTTTTTTATCCAGTCCCAGATCAAGGAACATTCTGAACTTTACTTGATTTTTTCGATGATTACCCCCCTTCCCTGGTTGGAGAGAAATCCCACCTACAAAGAGCAGTTGAGGGAAATCACCCAGAGGAATCTATACACCTATGGTTTTATAGGTTATCCTGTTCTCCAGGCAGCGGATATCTTGATGTACAAGGCCAACGGAGTACCTGTCGGCGAAGACCAGGCCCCCCATGTTGAGCTGACAAGAGAAATAGCCCGTAGATTTAACCACCTGTATGGTGAAGTCTTTCCTGTCCCCGATGTGGTTCTTGCCCCAACATCAAAGCTCTTGGGCATTGACAGACGCAAAATGAGCAAGAGCTATGACAATGCCATATATCTTACCGATACGAATGAAGAAATAAGCAGGAAGGTGGATCAGATGATTACAGATCCACAAAGGGCCAGGAGAAAGGATCCAGGCAACCCGGACATCTGCAATGTGTTCTCTTTTCACGAGATATACAGTGATCCGGAAATAGTGGAAAGGATCAACGGAGAGTGCAGGTTGGGCGAAATCGGTTGCGTGGACTGCAAGAAGATGATGGCTGCCAGTCTGAAAAAGGCACTTGAACCAATAAAGGCTAAGAGAAAGGAACTGGAGTCCGATATCAAGAAGGTGAAGGAAATCATGGCACAGGGAACTCAACGAGCTCAATCCATCGCCGGAAAGACCATGGCACAAGTAAGAGAGGCGGTGAAAATATAGATAGTGACTGAACGAAAATTCTGTTCAGGCACGATTTTAGATTTTGGATTTTAGATTTTGGATTAATGGAATCAATCCCAACTCAGTAAAAACGTAACAGCTCAATAATTAGCGGCATACGAGACAGGATGCTCGATTCCGAAACCTCGGCCTAAAATTTAAGATCTTGGTCTGTAACTCAGGTGGATAGGCTAATAACCTGAACAGTTACCTTGGTCTTTATAAACGGCTTGAATGTGAAAATGGACTGCGAAGTTAAGTTAGAAGTATTTGAAGGCCCATTGGATCTCCTGCTCCACTTGATCTACAAGAACGAGGTGGATATCTTCGACATACCTATAGCCACAATTACGGATCAATATCTTGAATACCTCGACATGATGAAGGTCCTCAACATGGAAATAGCCAGTGATTTTTTGCTCATGGCATCCACACTGGTTCATATCAAATCAAAAATGCTGCTTCCGGAATCAATAGATGGTGATGAGGAGGAGGATCCCCGTATTGAAATCACAAGGCCTCTCCTGGAATATATGCGTTTTAGAGACATTGCTGAAGAGCTGTCTGAAAGGGAAATCCTGAACAGAGACGTCTTTGCGAGGTCCATACCACCCTATGTCAGAGATCAGATAGAAGATCAGGAATCCGAGCTGGATGTCAACCTCTTTCAATTGATGGATGCCTTTAAGCATATTATGAATCAAAGATCAGCAGGTGTCCAACTAAGGTTTAGTATTGAAAAATGGTCGGTCAAGGATAAAGCAAAGGTTGTGATGGCGATTCTTAGAGAAAAAGGATCAATGTTTTTTGGCGAACTCTTTGGTCAGGAAAAAACCGTTTCGGAACTTATAGTTACCTTTCTCGCCCTCCTGGAACTGATTCATATCGGTCTTGTGAAGGTATTTCAGCCAACACATGAGAGCGACATTCGCCTTGTCCCCTGTTTTGATGACAATGGGAGTGCCTCTGACAGGTTGAATAATGCCTGACGAACTAAAATCAATTATAGAGGCCATGCTCTTCACCTCGGACAGGCCCCTCAACGCCAGAGAAATCCGCACCTGGCTGCCGGATAAGACCTTATCGGATGTCTCAATGGCCCTAAAAGACATAGAGAATGAGTACAACAGCATGAGAAGAAGTTTCGTTCTCAAGGAAGTGGCACAGGGATACCAGTTCAGAACACAGTCAAGATACGCACCTTATATACTTCGGATGCTTAAGACTTCCCCCGCCCGTTTATCTCGTGCAGCCTTGGAGACACTGGCGATTATCTCATATAAGCAGCCGATCCTCCGGCAGGAAATCGAAAGATTGAGAGGAGTTGACGTCGGCGGAATCTTGAAAACTCTATTGGAAAAGGGTCTGATAAGGATAGTAGGCCGCAAGGCGCTTCCCGGCAGGCCTCTCATCTATGGAACGACTAAGAAATTCCTTGAGGTATTCGATCTCAAGGACCTGGAATCACTTCCGAGACTGAAAGAGATCACGGGACTTTCCCCGGATTCTGAAGAGACCATCAAGAATTCTATGATGCCAGTTCTTTCTTGATTTCCACAACTGTCTTTTTGCTCTCCAGTGATAGGAAATTCTTCAGGAGACCTTCCTTCTCATAAAATCCAATGAGCGGGGCTGTCTTTTCATTATAAGTCTCCAGCCGATTGAGAATTGCCTTCTCGGTTTCATCATCACGCTGAATAACCGGGCTTCCGCATTTCTTACATTTGCCGTCGGCAGTTGGCGGATTACTCTTTATATTATAGATTTCCTGGCATTCAGGATTCGAGCAGGTTCTCCTCGTGGTAAGCCGATCGAGAACAACATCCCTCGGCACCTCAAGATTGGCGACAAAATTCATATGGATATCCAATTTTTCAAGAAGCTTTTTTAACTCTTCAGCCTGGGGAATTGTTCTCGGAAAACCGTCAAGGATAAACCCCTTCCGGCAATCTGGTTCCTGTAAACGCGCTTCCATAATCTCCATGATAAGAGAATCCGGCACAAGCCCTCCCCTGTCCATATACTCCTTTGCCTTTTTCCCCAGATCCGTGCCCTGCTTAACTGCCGACCGGAGAATGTCTCCCGTAGATATCTGAACAGACCCGTCAAATTCCATGAGGAGCTTTGCTATCGTTCCTTTGCCGGCTCCAGGTGCACCCAATAGTATAATTCTCATAACAGACCTCCCTTAATTCGGATTTTAGATTTTGGATTTTAGATTTTGGATTAATGGAATCAATCCCAACTCAGTAGAATTATTACTTCATGTTACCTGACACGTTATTCAAATCAATTCAAAAATGCGGTTAATTCCCTCCGCGCCACCCAAAGGTATGGACAGATATCGCTCGTTACGAACCATATAGTCACGCGGGTTGATCCTTATCAGTGTACCATTATATCTTGCAGCGAGATTCTCTGATGTGTTTCGAACAGTGGATATGGCCGTCCCGGCACCGACTTCCACAATCGCAATTTTCAGGCCTTTGTCCTGTATAATCCGGAGCCATTCCGATAGCCTTCTGTGTTGCTCATCGGTCCTGTTTTCATTCCAGGACCAGTCTCCGAACATCAGCACATTAGGACGTGCAAGACTTCCACATTTTTCACATTCAGGCAACGGATCCAGGGCCTTAAATACATCCTCATCTACCTGGACCTCGATCATGCCCGCATCCCGGATATCATCCCCGCATGGCCGGATACACTGGAAAAAGTGGACTGAACCATGACACTCCTCGATTCTGTTTTCATCATATCCGGCCTTCTGAAACTGCCCGTCCACATTGGATGTGAAGACGAAATAGCCCCCTTTCTTAGACTTGCCGATTTCAAGCAGTTGCAGAAAACCTTTATGAGGAATTGTCTTCCGATAAAGGTTTATACGATGCCCATAGAATGCCCACGCAAGCCTGGGATCTCTAACAAACCATTCCGGACTCGCCATCTCGTAAAATGATAATCCCAGCCTTGCAATCGGGGGGTACGCCTTCCAAAACCCTTGATTGCCTCTGAAATCCGGCAGCCCGGAATCCACCCCCATCCCGGCCCCAGCGGTAACAAGCAGCGCATCACATTCTCTCAGCACCCTGGCTGCCTGTGCAATAGATTCATCGCGACTACTCAGGTTGTTGGGTTCATGGTTCACGGGAATCTCATCCAGTAACTGCGGGACAACTTCGGTCAGGATATATGGTCCCTCCCATTATCTGATGCAAGAGCATTCAATATTGGTTTATAACAAAAATGTCAACTTCTCTATAAAGTAACCAGTGCTTGTGGGCATATTCCCTTGTGACTATTGAAAGGTCCCTCACATATTACTGTATCTTCCAAACAATATCTTGCTTTTGCCGGGCAATTGTTTAGAATCAGAGAAAAGACAAGATCATTCAAAACATTTTCTTGTAACAGGCTTGTTGCCAAAGCATGCGTCATCTGCAAAAGGATGTTTCGTTTCATCAGAGGCTTGCTGAATTCCGTAGAGTTGGAATGAGTTGCCGTGAAAAGTCAGCTTGAGTGTAAAGGAGGAAGACAACATGAAGCAAGATGCCAAATTCATCCGTTGGTTCGAAGAAATCAGTATCGAGGATGTCCCGTCAGTCGGGGGCAAAAATGCCTCGTTGGGAGAAATGTATCGTGAGCTTGCCGCTCAAGGCGTCAAAATCCCCAATGGCTTTGCAATAACTGCGGAATCATACTGGCACATAGTAGAATCAGCCGGTATTCTTGACAGTCTCAAGGAGACCATGGCAAATCTTGACAAAGATAATATTGCCGAGCTTGCGAGACAGGGGAAAAGAGCACGTGACCTGATCCTAAGTGCCGGCATCCCTGATGACCTGTGGGCCGAGATAAAGACCGCGTATGACATGCTCTGCGAAGAGTACGGACCTGAAACAGATGTTGCTGTTCGCAGTTCCGCCACAGCAGAGGATCTCCCCACCGCCTCATTTGCCGGACAGCAGGAGACCTACCTGAATATCAGCGGATACCATTCACTCAAGGAGGCCTGTACCAAGTGCTTTGCGTCACTCTTTACTGACCGCGCGATTTCATATCGTGTTGACAATAACTTTGATCACTTCGATGTGGCGCTCTCTATCGGGGTCATGAAAATGGTACGTTCTGACATGGACACCAGCGGCGTGATGTTTACCCTTGATACTGAGTCAGGCTTTCGTGACGTGGTGTTTATCACCGGTTCTTATGGCTTGGGGGAAAACATTGTCCAGGGGGCTGTCAACCCGGATGAATATTACGTGTTCAAGCCCACATTCAAACAAGGGTACAAGCCCATTATCAGGAAGAATATCGGGCAGAAAAAGATCAAGATGATTTACGGCCTCGGCAATTCAAAGTCCCTGGTTAGAAACATCGAGGTGTCCGTGGCGAACCGGAGGCGGTTCTGTTTGACCGACGATGAGGTGCTGACACTCGCAGGCTATGCAATCAAAATAGAAGAACATTACTCAAAAAAGTCGAACGAGAACCGTCCGATGGATATTGAATGGGCAAAAGACGGGATAAGTGGTGACCTGTTCATTGTACAGGCCAGGCCTGAAACCGTGCACTCGCAGACGGCCATGGATATTCTTGAAACATATCAATTAGACAAAAGAGGTCCGGAACTAATAAGAGGCAAGAGCGTGGGAGAAAAGATCACAAGCGGCAAGGCCAGGGTAATTGAGGATGTGGCCCATCTTCCCTCATTTAATCCCGGAGAAATCCTTGTGGCTAATACCACCACGCCTGATTGGGAACCGGTGATGAAAACCGCTGCCGGTATTATTACAAACAGGGGGGGAAGGACCTGCCATGCGGCCATTATCAGCCGTGAGCTTGGGATTCCCGCCGTGGTTGGCACGGAAGATGCCATGGAAACCATCCATACCGGGCAGGAAGTGACAGTAAGCTGCGCAGAAGGAGATGAGGGCATTATTTATGAGGGCATACTGCCTTTCCATGTTGACAGAGTAAAACTTACAGACCTGAAGCGACCGAAAACAAAGATTATGATGAACCTCGGAAATCCCGAGATGGCGTTTTCACTCTCAAGGATACCCAATGACGGGGTCGGGCTTGCACGTATGGAGTTTATTATTAACAGCTACATAAAGATTCATCCCATGGCCCTTATCCATCCTGAAAAGATAACTGATAAGGCTGAAAAGAAAACAATCGACGAGCTCACCTTTGGCTACAAAGACAAGAGCGACTACTTTGTGGAGAAACTGGCCCAGGGTGTGGGGACCATTGCAGCATCTTTTTATCCCAAACCCGTTATTGTCCGCATGAGCGACTTCAAGTCGAATGAATATGCAAGTCTCATGGGAGGAAAATATTTTGAGCCGGAAGAAGATAATCCCATGATAGGCTTTAGAGGTGCATCACGTTACTACAACGACCGGTACAAAGAAGGCTTTGCCCTTGAGTGCAAGGCCATGAAAATGGTGCGTGAAGGCATGGGTTTAACGAATCTCATCCTCATGATTCCCTTTTGCCGGAGGGTCGATGAAGGCGAAAAGGTCCTGGCCGAAATGGCAAAGAACGGCTTGAAAAGAGGAGAAAACGGGCTTGAAGTCTATGTTATGTGCGAGATTCCGAACAACGTAATATTGGTTGATGAATTCAGCAAGATATTTGACGGTTTTTCAATCGGTTCAAATGACCTGACCCAGTTAACCCTCGGAGTTGACCGCGACTCAGAGCTTGTGGCCCATGATTTTGAAGAAAGAGATCCGGGAGTAATGAAGGTGATTTCCATGGCCATCCAGGGAGCAAAGAGAAATCACCGCCATAGCGGCCTTTGTGGACAAGCCCCGAGCGATTACCCTGACTTCGCTGAGTTTCTGGTCAAAGAAGGCATAGATTCAATGTCCCTGAATCCTGACTCGGTGATGAAAATCACCCTTAAACTCAATGAAATCGAAGACAAGCATTGATCTCGCCTGCCCCCCTTTTTTTAGAGGGGGGAATCTTATTGATAACTGATAATGACCACCCCCTGTAAATTTTCAGTATTGAGTATTGACTGACCGGTTTTTGTAAAACCGCTCCGCCACAAAATCCGGCAATAACCTCATGTATACAGATCTGCAAAAAGTCAACAGCGCTTTCTTGTGTTTGACCCTTGACACCAAATTGCCACTTCTTTATATTAGCCACATTCGCAATCACTTTTTGGAACCTGCTGTACGTTCTCAATAACTTCGGGTAAAAGCCTGACATAGAAGGCATCAGCCTCGCATAGCTTTCCGGCTGTTCTGTTCCCTACAGAATACATCCTGTACGACAATCCGGGAGATAAGTTCAAAGCTGAAAGCAAAAAAAGAGATTCCGGTGCCTGCAAACACGGCCCACTCGATTCCTTTTTTTAAACCGCTAATTATTGAGATGTTACATATAAACTCAGAATGAGTTAAGAGGAGCTTTTCATGCCAATACATGAAGATATCAAAAAAGTAATGATTATAGGTTCCGGCCCCATCGTTATTGGCCAGGCCTGTGAATTCGATTATTCCGGGACCCAGGCCTGCAAGGCCCTTCGCAAGCTGGGTTATGAGATCGTTCTCGTCAATTCCAATCCCGCAACCATTATGACCGACCCTGGGACAGCCGACATAACATACATAGAGCCACTTAACCTGGAAACCATGACGGAGATTATTGAAAAGGAACGGCCTGATGCCTTGCTCCCGAATCTCGGGGGACAGTCAGCACTTAATCTCTCTTTGGAACTGGCCCGAACCGGCGTGCTCAATAAATACGGGGTAAGGGTAATCGGGGTTGAAGTGGATGCCATAGAGCGCGGGGAAGACAGGATTGCCTTCAAAGAAACCATGAACCGGCTTGGCATTGACATGCCGAAAAGTGAGCCTGCCTTCAGTGTTGAAGAGGCCGAGAAGATCGCTGATTCCTTAGGTTATCCCGTTGTGATCCGGCCTGCTTACACCATGGGAGGAACCGGGGGAGGTCTGGTTTACAATGTGGAGGAACTCCGCACCATTGCAAGCCGCGGAATCTCGGTCAGTCTCGTGGGGCAGGTCCTTGTGGAAGAATCCGTGCTCGGATGGGAAGAATTAGAGCTTGAAGTCGTACGTGATGCGAAAAACCAGATGATCACGGTCTGCTTTATCGAGAACGTGGATGCCATGGGAGTTCACACAGGTGACTCCTTCTGCACGGCCCCTATGCTCACCATAGCCCCTGAACTCCAGAAGCGGCTCCAGGAATATTCCTATGACATTGTGGAGGCCATCAAGGTCATTGGCGGCACAAACATCCAGTTTGCCCATGATCCCGAGACAGGCCGGGTAGTGATTATCGAGATCAACCCGAGGACTTCAAGATCATCCGCCCTTGCTTCAAAGGCCACCGGTTTTCCCATTGCCCTAATATCCGCCATGCTGGCAGGCGGTCTGACCCTTGATGAAATTCCTTACTGGAAGGGGGGCACACTTGACAAGTACACCCCATGGGGAGATTACGTGGTAGTCAAATTCGCCAGGTGGGCCTTTGAAAAATTTGAAGGCTCTGAGGACAAGTTGGGCACACAAATGCGCGCCGTAGGCGAGGTCATGAGCATTGGAAAGAACTATAAAGAGGCATTTCACAAGGCCATTCGATCCTTAGAGACAGGCCGGCACGGCCTTGGTTTTGCAGAGGACTTTCATGAAAGGCCCGTGGACGACCTGCTGGACCTTTTGGCCGAGCCGAGCAGCAAGCGTCAATTTATCATGTACGAGGCAATCAGAAAAGGTGCCGACATTGAGACGCTTCACAAAAAAACCCATATCAAGTCCTGGTTTATTGAACAGATGAAAGAACTTGTGGACTTAGAAGAAAAGATCCTCAAATACAAGGGAAACTCAATCCCTGACGCGCTGCTCAAGCAGGCCAAAAAAGATGGCTTTTCAGACAGATACCTGTCCCAACTTCTCCAGATTCCGGAAAAAGATATCAGGGCAAAGCGCAATTCTCTAAGTATTGTGGAAGCATGGGAACCCGTGCCTGTAAGCGGAGTGGAAAATGCCGCCTATTACTTTTCCACATATAATGCCCCGAACCAGGTCAAATCCAGCGAAAGGCGCAAAATCATGGTATTGGGCGGCGGGCCAAACAGGATCGGTCAGGGGATAGAGTTTGATTATTGCTGTGTTCATGCCGCTTTTACCCTCCGTGACGAGGGCTTTGAGTCGATCATGGTAAACTGCAACCCCGAGACCGTGTCCACGGACTACGACACCTCAGACAAGCTCTACTTTGAGCCACTCACGGTCGAAGACGTCTTGAGCATCTATGAAAAAGAGAGGCCCGAGGGTGTTATTGTTCAATTCGGGGGCCAGACACCTCTCAACCTCGCAAACAAACTGGCCGAGGCAGGTGTCAAGATCATCGGGACATCACCGGACGCCATTGACCTCGCAGAAGACCGCGACCGCTTTCGTCAGATCATGAGCAAATTAGGTATTCCCCAGCCTGAGTCCGGCATGGCCAGCACTCTGAAAGAAGCGACCAAAGTGGCTGAAAGGATAGGCTATCCTCTTATGGTGAGGCCCTCCTATGTGTTGGGAGGCCGAGCCATGGAGGTGATCCATGATGAAGAAATGCTCAAGCACTATGTAGCTGCAGCAGTGGATGTGACACCTGAACGTCCTATCCTGATAGACAAATTCCTGGAGAATGCCATCGAGGCCGAGGCAGATGCCATTTCTGACGGCACTGATGCCTTTGTGCCGGCAGTCATGGAGCATATCGAACTGGCCGGGGTACATTCCGGTGACTCGGCCTGCGTAATCCCCCCGATCAGCATACCGGCCAAGCACCTCGATACCATTTATGAATACACCAGAAAAATTGCCATTGAACTCAATGTCATTGGATTGATGAACATCCAGTATGCCATTGCAGATGACACGGTTTACATCCTTGAGGCCAACCCGAGGGCATCCAGGACTGTGCCGCTCGTCTCAAAGGTATGCAACATCTCCATGGCACGGATCGCCACCCAGCTCATGTTAGGCAAAAAGCTCGCCGACCTTGACATAAAGCCAAAATCGATCCACCACTTCGGCGTCAAAGAGGCGGTATTCCCTTTTAACATGTTTCCGGAGGTAGACCCGCTTCTGGGCCCGGAAATGCGGTCCACAGGAGAGGTACTGGGTATGGCGGACTCCTTTGGTCTTGCATACTATAAAGCACAGGAGGCTGCACAGCAGGTACTCCCTTTCGACGGCACAGTACTGATTACCGTATCTGAAGATGACAGGCCGGCCGTCCTGGAGGTTGCACGCCAGTTTGACGGCCTGGGTTTCAAAATCAGGACGACCAAAGGCACACACGAATTCCTGTCCAAACAGGGCATCAAGTCAGATCCCATATTGAAGATGCACGAAGGACGCCCGAATATCGTGGACGGGATCAAGAACGACGAGATACATCTCGTCATTAACACGCCCAGCGGCAAGCTGAGCAAGTACGATGATTCCTACATACGCAAGGCCGCCATCAAGTACAGGGTGCCGTATATCACCACATTGGCCGCCGCCCTTGCCGCTGCAAGAGGCATTGCTGCAAACAGGGAGGGACACGGGAGCGTAAAATCTCTGCAGAGCTACCATGCTGACATCAGTTGAACCTTGCGTTGCTGTTAAGGTAGCACCAGGAAAAGTGCCTAAAACTGAAATGCCTAAAATGAGCTAAAGTGCCTAAATTGCCTAAAGTTAAAGGATATTAGCCCTTAGTGCCTATTTATTCAAATCAGATCATGTTTGCGAAAGATTTGTCATATAGCCATTGTCAGCAGTATGATACGTTTTACCCCTTTGCGCGAGACATGTTTGGTTCCGGTTTATCCGGTTTAGACAGTTACCAGTTAAATCTTGTGAAGAATGCACACAAAATTTTTTGCAATACCCGTAAAGCCAGTAGTAAAAAGATGAACGTCCAACATCGAATGAAAAACAAACATCAAGTTTAGGCATTTTAGGCACCCCAGTTAAATAGGGCTTCGCATTTAACGGGGTAAACTTTAGCTCACTTTAGGCACTTCTATTGACCACCAAATGGGCCCTTAAGCTTTGTGCCTCTGTGCCTTTGCCCCTTTGAACCTAAGTTACATAAAATAAAACACGGAGAAAACAAGAATGGACGGAATTGTCGGCCTTTACGGCCTGAATGACAATGAACTTGTGAGCAAGGCTTTCCTCGCAACAGGGGCATGCCAGCATAGGGGCAAGGCCAGTACCGGATTGGCCGTGGGAAACGGGAAAGGGATCTATATTTATAAAGGCCTGGGCAGGATTGCCGAAGTTATAGATTACAATATAATCAAGATCTTTCAGGATTTAGAGCCTATAGCTGCTATTGGAAATATAGGTTATACAAAGAGAAAAATAGCTGAAAAAACAAACGTCGAGCCAATAGAAATTCATCCAAGAAACGATTCCAAATTCAAGGTCGTCTTGACAATGGATGGATATCTTATCAAAGACGATGACCTGAAAGCCGAGCTTGAAACAGACTATGATTTGCAGACTGAAAATAAAACAGAAATTGTTGGCGCGTTGTTACATAAATACATTATCCAGGAAGGAATCGGATTTGAAGCGGGCAGAAAACTTGTTGATAAGCTGCACGGCAGGGCAACCTGCGCTTTGACTGCCCTGGTTTATGACGGGAAAGAGACAAATCTGCTTACCTTGAATGATGATACGGCGTTTGAGCCTTTCTGTCATGCAACTATTGACGGGACGTTCGTTGTGAGTTCCGAATCATGTTCCCACAGAAGACTGAACGGATTCACCGAAAAGGAATATGACGGGGCGGAAATGACTATCTGCTCACCCGGGGGATGCGAGACAAAAAGATTAAGAGAAGAACCCATGATGCCGGATATATTCCAGGGCGTATATTACGGCAATGTGGGTTCAGTATTCAGGGGCAAAGAAATATTCCAGTTGAGGAGAGAACTGGGTCTGGAACTCACTGACCTTTATCAGACCTCAAAAGCCGATATTGTTATTCCCAACCCGGAATCGGGCTGGGGTGTTTCCGTAGGCATAGCAGAAGGTCTGAAAAAGAAGTTATTCCCAGCACTGATAAAACTCCCGCAGGCCATCAGGACATTTCAGGAAGGCCAGAGAAAAACAAGGTCTCAGGAAGTCGGGCTAAAATTCGGAGGCGTTGACTCCTTGCTGAGGGACACCAATATTGCAATGGGGGATGACAGCATTGTGAGAGGCAGCGTAAGCGAAGGCGGCTCTATCTGGGTGGCATACAACGCGGGTGTAAGATTTCTCGAGTTCTGGATATCATACGGCCCCATGTTTTTCCCTTCATTCAAGGAATGGCACCGTGGTATTGACTGTTTGCGTGAACTTGCTGTTCAAAGAGCTTTTGCGAATGACAATCCCTATGACAAAACGCTCGATGAGATCAATAAAGCCATGGCAGATCTGATTGGCGTTGATGAGGTAAAATACAACTTGCAGGAGAGAATCAGGAAAGTTGCAGGGCATGGTTCTTTTCAGGCACTCGATGCAAGTTATCCCATCGCCGAGGAATTCTGGCCTGACTGGCTGAAAAGGGAGGTTGATAAGTTCAAGCGTTATCAGACCTCCCCTCTTTGAAACACACGTAGTAAGCGTTCACAGGTTCAGGCCTGACCTGGAAGGCCAAATCCCCTTCACCGCATCTTTCATTTTTTGCAGCAGGGGATTTCTCAGCCGGACCTCCACATAGAGGTCCCCGGAATTTTCCCCTCCTTTGCCCATGCCTCCCATCCCCTTCAGCCGTATTCTCTGGCCTTCTCTGATGCCGGGGGGAATGGTCATTAGAAGGTCCTTGCCATTCTTTCGGCAGGAATAGGCGATCTTGCACCCTGTCCGGGCCAAATCGGGAGAGATGGTAATCATGTCGTGGAGGTCCTTGCCTTTTTCGGGCAATTCTATCCCCCATTTCTTTTTCAGACCATACTTGATAATCCTGCCCAGCCGGCCCCCCATAAGCGGATTAGAAGCAAGCCCGTCCACCCCTCCCGAGGCAGCCACAAAGATCTTCCCAAAGGCTCCGGGATTCCTGAATTCAAAGGTTCGGTACCCGGTTCCGTAAGATTCCCTGAACACGTCTTCAAACCCCCTGAGGCCAAAGGCCCTGCTCAGCTCCTCAAAAATCTGATGGATGTCCGAACCCCTGAAAATATCCTGCTCTGAATAAGACTCCCGGAATTGACCATAGGCAGAAGAGCCATAGGTCTTTCTCATGGCATCGTATCGCCTTCTTTTCTCCGGATCTGAGAGAACCGCGTAGGATTCATTGACCTCTTTCATCCTTGCTCCGGCCCCGGGATTGTCTCGGTTTCGGTCCGGATGGTATTGGAAGGCCAGTTTCCGGTAGGAGACCTTCACCTCTTCCTGGCCGGCATTTTGTTCTACGCCGAGAATCTCGTAATAGTCTTTCTGTTCCATGTGTTTTCCTGTCTATCAGATTCTTTCAAAATCCTTCACGCCCTTTCGGTTTCATGGCGCGTTCGTGCTGCGGCAATGGTGTTGCCGCGGTTGAAAAACTGAATTATCGCTTACACTACATTATAAGCAGGATCGTAGCAGGATCAACCCGGAAACCATTGAATGATGGAGCATCCGTAAAAGGGGACATTGGTTCCAAAACGATTTAAAAAACAGGGGTAGCCGTTCACGGCTTGAAACTTGAAATTAGGGAAAGATAAAACGAGTTTACAAGTTTGATGTCTACAAACTGGCAGAAGCGTTATCAGACCCGCCTGCCATGCAAGGCACGAGCGGGCAGGTATGGTCTAACACGACTTTGATAAGTGGAACAAAAAGGTTCAAAACACGGTGGGCTATCAGATAATACGATCATCAACAGCACAAAAGCATGAAGGCCAAATTTCCAATTTCTAATTTCAAGCCGGGAACGGCTACCTTAGTACATTATCACCTGGTTTCCTGTCACAAAAAACAAGGAGTTCATTGATTGAAAAACTTAAAACTTAAAACTGCGGCTTGCCGCCTTAGTTTCTTATAGATGTCCCGTAAGCGCCCATATTCTCATTTTCTTTGTGATAAGGCGGTCAAATTCAGGCAAAAAGGAGGACTTTATCCAGTTTCTATAGTCCTGATCCAAAAGCTTTCCAGTGTCCCGAAGTATCTTCTTTGAATCGGCTTTCTTAACAGCAGTCAGCATCGCTTGAAAAAATTCTGCTCGATTACCGAATAATGCTTTTATCATGGCTTCATCTAAAGGATAAGCGCTTTTCAGGATGAACCACGCGTCAAACATGTCCCTGCCGGCCTGCCGGTCAATAAAAGTGAGTAGCTTTTCTGTCATCAAAAAAGATGGTTCAAGGGTAACCACCGGCACTCCCCTCAGGGACTGGACAGTGGTTTTAAGTTCCTTTTCCCTGGTAGAGATTTCAATCTTAATGTGAAAGTTCCTGTCTGGCCCTCTAAACCGTAACTCCAAAAGAACGGTGTAGAACTTAACTACATTGTCAGTGATTTCCCATTTCTTCTTTGTGCAAAGGCCCTTGATTGTATAGATAAGTTTCTGTGGAGAAATTCCATGAAGAGAATCATAATCAATGTCCTCAGAGTAACGTGGCAAATCATAAAAAAGCTTTAGAGCGGTCCCTCCTTTAAAGGCAATCTGGGAACCGGCCATGGATTTGGCCAGGGCCTGGACCACTTCTATGATGGTGTTTTCCCGATACTGATTGAAAAAATCCTGCTTATTTGGCTTCATAGTCATGTTCTCCGAAAAGATGAACTAATTTTCTCACTCTACCTGGGTAGAATCTGCCGTAATATGAAAGCAGTTCAGCATCAAGTTTGTCCATATCTACATCCTCAGGCAGCAGTTCTACCAGCCCTTTCGTCCTCATATAGAGTGTGTCCAGAAAGGCCTTTTCCGGTTGGGAAATATAAAAGTCTTCGACCTTCACTTGCCCAAAACGAATAAGAGAAGGCGCCATACGCCGGTAAAGGAATGTGGTATTGTCGGCTTCACACTGATAGCTCCTGAGTGCTGTGGAAAATATTATCTGTGGAACCTGAACAATCAATCCCCAGTAGTTGAGAGCCGATTCTAAGGAAATGACGGAAGGCTGGAAAAGTGCATTGCCGAGAGAAAACAGGGAATATTTACTGTTGACGAAGGCATAGAGATCCCGACGGAGGCGAATAAGAACCCCTCTTTTGACAAGTCTGACCGCTATGGTTCGCGCGCTCTCCCTGGTTACACCAAAAATAGCCTGAAGGGATGACATCGTGA
>JAYEIR010000126.1:0-3280 GCA_034660135.1 Thermodesulfobacteriota bacterium | reverse complement strand
ATATGACTATTCAGGTGGCTACCAAGTTTCCAGTTTCAAATTTCAAGTTTCCTGATATCGCACGGGAAAAATCTCTTCGGGGATCGAATATTCTAAACCCCAAAAACATTATCTTAAGGACTATAGTCTTCTACAACGGAGACATTCTCGAATTCACTGAGTCAATAACCCCCGCCAGGATAAGGTATAGATATCATTATATGAATGGCGACGGCGCTCTAATATTCCGTTACGATAATGTGCCTCACCATACTGAAATTAGCACCTTCCCCCATCACAAACACCTGCGGGAAAAAATCGTGGGAAGCAGCCACGTAGATTTGAGGCAAGTGGTCGAAGAGGTTATTGAGAACATTGTTACATGAAAAAGCACTTTTTTTCCCACAGAAGGAAAGAAAGGCAAGAAAGGGTTTTTTAAAGAACTTTTTACAGAAGGAAACAAGGGCAAGAAAGCATTTTCCCTTCGTTTTCTTCGTTACCTTCTGTAAAAAGCCCTGAACAAATATCCTGATAATCCCGTAAATCCTGTCAGAAAAACAAAATGCCTCGCCAACCAAGATTAGACGCTCCCGGCCTCCTCCAACACGTTATGGCTCGGGGAATTGAACGGAGGAAGCTTTTCAGAGACGATAAGGATCGCGCTTCTTTCCTTGAACGTCTGGCCATCATCCTTGAGGAAACTCAAACTCAATGCTACGCCTGGGCCTTGATCCCAAACCATTTTCATCTTTTATTGCGTACAGGCCCGACACCACTCAGCAAAGTCATGCGCCGCCTCATGACCGGGCACGCTGTTACCTTCAACAAACGCCACAAACGTAGTGGCCACCTTTTCCAAAACCGATACAAATCCGTCATCTGCGAAGAAGACCCATATCTCCTGGAACTGATCCGCTATATCCACCTCAACCCCTTACGAGCAAAACTGGTGCAGGACCTCAAAGAATTAGACAAATACCCATGGACCGGCCACAGCGCCATCCTCGGCCGCCGCAAAAACCTCCTGCTCCATACTGACCTTGCTAAGGGCGGTTCCTCCGCCGACCTGTCCGACTCGCCTTCAGCAGAGCAATGGCGGGCGGAAGGCGGATTGTCTTTTTCCCTTTCGTCTGGAAAGGAAAAAAAACAACAAAGAAATCCTGAAAATCCCGTTAATCCTGCCTGCCCCGCCTGCCCTGTGGAATACGAAGACCATTCCTCTGGGGTAGCTCCGGCAGATGGTACTGGGGTCAAAAAAGAAAAGCCTCTATCCGAAAAGACCGTCGAAGACGTACTGCTCCATTTCGGTGAAACCAAGAAAGTTGCTCGACGAAGATACCGACAATTCATTAAGAACGGAATAGATCAAGCCTGCCCGCCATCGCTCTCGCCCGTCCGCCATCGGATTTGCCTCAGGCGAATGCCGGGCGGGCTCAGGCGAGGCGGGCGGGGAAAACGGCCTGAATTGCAGGGAGGTGGTCTGGTGAGGAGCTCTGGGGGTAACAAAGCGGGCCTCTTGGGCAGAAAGAAGGAAGATCGGGAAAAAGGGGATGCAAGAATTTTGGGAAGCGGAGAGTTTGTTGGTAACATCTTGGCTGATTCAGAGAAGATCGAGGGATATAAATTTGTCAGAAAACTTTCGCTGTTTGAACTAGTCGAGAAAGTTTCAGCCTATCTTGCTGTTGACAAGAATGAAGTTTTGTCTGGGAATAGAAGACTGGAGAATTGCCATGCACGTGATTTGATTTCATTTGTTGCTGCTAAAAGCATGGGTTATAAATTCAACGATATTAGCGAAGCATTAGGCATCCACCCTGTAACAGCAGGAAGGTGTGCAGAAAAAGGTAAGAAATTGATTGACAACTATGGGGGAATTTGGGATATGTTGGAGAAACGCAGTTAAGTAGCAACGTCCCCCATTAGGACCCATTACAGGATTTTCAGATAGGAGGTAACTAATTTATGAATCCTCTTCTTGAACGTATTTCAATAGATCCCAATGTTTGTTTTGGCAAACCTTGTATTCGTGGTACCAGAATCTGGGTTTCGCTCATTCTCGACTTTTTGGCCAATGGTATGACTACTGAGGAAGTCCTGGAAGAATACCCTCAACTCACAGTCGATGATCTTCGTGCCGGCATTGCCTACGGAGCAGAAATGACACGTGAACGGTATGTTGAAATTCCAATAGAGGCCGCGGGATGAAATTTAAACTCGATGAAAACTTTGGTACCAGAACACAACATATCTTTGAAAAGTCTGAACACGATGTACAAACAGTTCGTCAGGAATTACTTCAGGGAGCATCCGATCAATGTATCTATGAAGTATGCTGCAAGGAACGACGCTGTTTAGTCACATTAGACTTGGATTTCTCAGAGGTAACTCGTTTTCCTCCCGATAAGTCTTGTGGTATTGTAGTGATTCGACTCCCTCGAAATCCAAGTCTTGACTTACTTGAAAAGTTGGTTCAGCAGTTCCTTCGCGCAACAAGTCAAATGCCCTTGGAGGGAGAATTGTGGATAGTCGAGATTGGACGAATAAGGATATATCAAAAGGCTACAGATTGACAGTTACTAAGGAATGTGGGAGGTGCTAAAGTAATGCAGTTAAGTAGCAACGTCCCCCCCACATCAATCTAAAGGGTCGCCCACTTTCCTTCTCGCGAAGCGATTTGGTGTTTTCAATTTCTTCCCCGCCCGCCTCGCCTGCGCGAGAGCAATGGCGAGCAGGTGGAAATTGAAAACGCAAACAAAAACATCCTGATCATCCTGTTAATCCTGTCAAAAAAGAAAAGAGAATAGTGGAATAGTGGCAACGTCCCCCATTACGACAGGAAACTTACTATTCTACCAGCGTCCCGGTATCACTCTGCAATCCTTGCTTCTCTTGTTGCCAATTCAATAATAATCGAATATGCTGTTGTCTCTGCCAAGATAGAATTGAAATCTGTTACAGCTCAACGAATAACATTCGTCTTTTCGCTAATAGCACATGACTTGGCAAAGTGCATTTTAAAGAAACATTTTTCGCCAAAGACCTTCATTGAAAATCTGGCAAATTTGCTTCCATTACTAATTTGTCCAAATCGAAAACATAGGCCTACGTCATTAGAAATAGTAACAATGTTCGACACAGTGTAGAAAGAGAGTAGCCTTATCTGATCACGTATGTACAGGTGTATTAATCTAATTCGTTTGTTTGAGGATATAAAAATGGCAATCGTTAAAGTAGAAACAGAGTTATCTACAGATAATTTGTTGAAAGCCGTCGGTCAATTGAACAAGCATGAGATAGAACA
>JAYEIR010000125.1:0-3295 GCA_034660135.1 Thermodesulfobacteriota bacterium | reverse complement strand
GGGTTCTAAAGGAGGTCATAGAACGGCTTGGATTTTTAAGGAGTGTTGGGCTTGATTATCTTACAATTGATCGTTCATCCGCGACCCTTTCAGGGGGTGAAGGCCAGCGCATCAGGCTTGCAACTCAAATCGGTTCTGGTCTGGCCGGTGTTCTCTATGTCCTGGACGAACCCAGCATAGGCCTCCACCAGAGGGATAATCTGCGGCTTTTAGAAAACCTGAAACGTCTGAAGGAACTCGGAAATACGGTCCTTGTAGTGGAACACGATGCTGAGACCATTCTGTCAGCCGACCATGTGATCGACATGGGACCCGGGGCAGGCCGGAAAGGAGGGCATATTGTCTTTCAGGGGTCACCGGTTGAACTGCTTCGAGACGAGAGTTCTCTGACCGGCCGGTATCTCGCAGGCCAGGAAAACATTCCCGTGCCCAAATCAAGGAGAAAAGGAAACGGAAAAAACATTGTCATTGAAGGTGCAAGAGAAAACAATCTAAAGGAGATCCACGTAGAAATACCCATCGGCACCTTCACATCCATCACAGGCGTTTCCGGGTCCGGCAAGAGCAGCCTTATTAACGGCATCCTTTACCCTGCACTGTCTCAGAAGTTGTACCGTTCTACGGCAAGAGTTGGCCGTGTGAACTCCGTCAAGGGTATCCACCACATTGACAAGGTGGTCAACATCGACCAAAACCCTATTGGCAGGACTCCCCGATCCAACCCCGCCACCTACACAGGGGTCTTTACCCATATACGTGACCTGTTTGCAATGCTCCCTGAATCAAAGATAAGGGGATACAGGCCCGGGAGATTCAGTTTCAATGTAAAGGGAGGAAGATGCGAGGCCTGCAGGGGTGACGGTATCATCAAGATCGAGATGCATTTTCTTCCGGATGTCTACGTTACGTGTGATACATGTAAGGGATTGCGTTACAACAGGGACACCCTGGACATAAGATACAAAGGCAACAATATTGCAGATATCCTAAATATGACAGTGAACCAGGCCTTTGCTTTTTTCGAGCCGATTCCTGTCATCAGAAAAAAATTAAAGGCCCTGGTGGATGTGGGACTCGGGTATATAAAATTAGGTCAACAGGCTACTACGCTTTCAGGCGGTGAGGCACAGAGGATAAAGCTCTCGAGAGAGCTGAGCAAACGGAGCACCGGCAGGACGCTTTATCTTCTCGATGAACCTACGACAGGGCTCCATTTTGCTGACATACGGAAACTTCTTGAGGTCTTGAATTACCTTGTGGAACGCAAAAATACGGTAGTTGTCATAGAACACAACTTAGATGTGATAAAAACGGCTGATTATATTATTGATCTTGGTCCTGAAGGGGGCGAAAAGGGTGGGTATGTCGTTGGGACGGGAACACCTGAAGATATTGCAAAAATCAAGGGTTCATATACGGGCCGGTTCCTTAAAAGATACCTCCCAACAGGGGGATCAGGGTCAGGTGTTCAGCTCTGCAAGAAAAGCATAAGCAATTGACACCTGCCCCCTGACCTTAGTTTCCTAAAAGACCTTTTCGACAATCATGGCAAAATCCGGAATCTTGAATACCATGATAAAGCAGATAACCAGGGCGTAAATACACAGTGATTCAATCAGGGCCAGACCAATGATCATGGTGGTCATGATCTTACCGCCTGCACTCGGGTTCCTCGCTGTTCCCTGAAGGGCGCCGTTAATGGCGTTACCCATGCCTATTCCGGTTCCAAACGCAGCAACACCAATACCGAAGCCGCAAGCGATTGCGATTCCGAAGAAAATCCACAGGCCCGCCGCCTTTGCAGAGGCATCTCCCCCGGCCAATGCCATTGAAGCCGTACCCAGGACCATAAGCACTGCAAAACACCCAACCAATGCTTTTTTTGACATATTAACCTCCTTTTCTATTATTGTAAATCTCGTTAAGTAGTTGAGTAGTTAATTTGTTAAGTGGTTACTGTCAGTTGAATTCATAGCGTTGCGTAAGAACTGGACAGTCAATATGATTGAAGCTCTAACCCCGCCAGAGGTGGAATTATTTTCCAACTCAACGACTCAACTATTTGACTTTTTAAGGATCTCTGTATTACGACCTTTACCATGAAATCGTTAGTTTATTAAAGTAATCTAATGAGCCTCTTCCATGGCTCCCACAAAATACATTGTTGCGAGCAGCATAAAAACAAGCGCCTGTATAAAGCTCACGAGGATACCCAGTACCATAATGGGAAGTGGCACGAGATAAAACCCTGCAAGCGCAAACAGGATCGAAAGCACCATCTCCTTTCCAAAGATATTTCCAAAAAGCCTTACGCTCAAGGACATTACCCGGGCCACATGCCCAATCAGTTCGATCGGAAGCATCAAAGGAGCCAGCCACCAGACAGGACCCAGGAAATGTTTGACATATTTCACACCGTGGAATTTTATCCCTATAATATGCGTATATCCTACAGTGCACAAAGCCAAAGCAATAGTAGTATTGATGTTGGCAGTAGGAGAGAAAAAACCAGGGATCAATCCGACCAGGTTGGAGATTAGTATAAAAAGAAAAACAGTGGCAATAAATGGGAAAAAGAACCTGCCTTCAGGCCCTGTAATCTCCACCATGAAGTTCTCAAGTCCGTTGACAATAATCTCAAGGACGTTTTGTCCTTTTGTCGGGAGCATCTTAATGCCACGGGTAAAGATGATAGCAAAGAAAAGCATGATGAGCGCAACCCACCATGAATGAATAATATGAACATAATTATCAGCAAAATCGCCTAACCCGATACCTGCAAAAATCTGGTTCAAGAATAGAATAGGATGTTCCATAGTCTATGTCACTTTCCGTGATGATGTTTTCCAAATCGAAGCTATCGCAAGACTAATTATGCTAATCACAACTACCGACAGTCCGATGACCAAACCAACCGGATTCACCCACCTGCCGGCAACAAGCATATATATAATAATGCCTAAAATAGCAAGCCTAAAATAGAACCATGCGATAATGGCCATTTTCTTGTTCTTCATGACGCCTTGAGAGGAAAACGCAGAGCGGACAGTATGCTGAAGCATGCAAAGATTGGCAATGATAATCAGGCCCCCGAGAATTACACCCAGGGTAAAAGAAGAGCCACAAAAAAAGAAACTAATCGAACTCAAGATCATAAGGATGATCCAGTTCTGAATGCTGAGTTTTTTGGATATCTTTTCCCAGTCCATTACAGCTTCTTGGCCTTTTTGTATAGAATGTAAAGATTCCTGAATGCAGCGGCAATGCCAAGACCTAAGAAAATTAGGGAGAACCA
>JAYEIR010000124.1:0-3297 GCA_034660135.1 Thermodesulfobacteriota bacterium | reverse complement strand
AAGCAAGCCCCACCATCATCCCCTCCTCCCGCCATGGGTGAGGCACCGAGTACCTCGGGGACAAACAGTGCAAAAGACTGATCTCTGTCCCAGCAGTATTTAGGTATAAAGGCTGGACGCTGTGGGGGATTTTTTCCTTTGTTCATTTTCATTTGCTTGTATGCGCTTGGATTCACATGAAAACCCCAATACCGAATGGCATAATTGTGGGTCAAGGGAGGATTCATCTGGGGCGTTTTAAACCCGAATCCATTCTCCGTGGTCTCATTTGTGTAGGTACGGGTGCTGCTTTGGGCCATTGCCTTTCCCTGGGATTCTACAATCCCATAGAAATTCCAGTAGCCGCCGTGTCCCTGTACTATTGTATCATCTGTGTTCTCAAATTGAGAAAACTTCATTTGAAAAAAGTGGTCTTCATTCCAGCCATAACCGAAGTTCCTGCCGGGATCAGCCGGCACCAGCCACTTAACAGGCCTGTCTTTAAATGTATCCTTATTTGAAGGCACGTTCTCGTCCGCAAGTTCCTCTAATTCTTTGATGATTCCATAGTTATGGTTTTCTGCTTCGCCAACCAGCTTTTCCAATTCTATTTCATTCTCGAACTCAAACAGGTTACCGTTATCCTTATTAAAGGATGTATCTTTATTCTCAAGACCGTCCGTCATGGCACTGTAGGTCTTTTTTTCAACTTCCCATGTCTTGCTCGTATCGTACAGGTCAAAATAATTAAGCGTTGTTTTGCCTTTGCCGTCAGGCCGAATTCCTCCGGTAAAAGGGATAACGGTACCATATCCTCTAACGGTGGCGGTTGTGTTGTTTTCCCACACCAGCTTACCGGTTACCAGTACAGGCATTTTATAGTCGAAAAAGATGATGCCTTTATCTCTACTGTTTCTTAACTCGTTTAAATTTCTAAAATACTTGGTAATTCGCACTTCAGAGGAAAACGTCGTTCCTGAACCTTCTTTGATCATCTTATTTAAATAGCCTGTATAACCCGCATGAAACCCACAACGATACAGAAGCGCAACGGTAGATTCGATTCCTGCTCCGGCCGACCATTCAGCATTGACACCCGAGCCGGTTTCAGTTCCCTGGGTTTTTACATGATTGAAATTTACAAAGACTTCAGAATCACCGCCTGGTGCTTGTTCTCCGTTTACAGCGATTGGCGGATATCCAAGAAATACGGCCAGGACCTGCCGTCCCTCCTGATCACAAAGTTTCAGTTTCTCACCTTTTTCACCTTCTTTGTATTCCGCCTTTTCCATGAGTTCTCTGTCTTTGCTTTCCCCTTTTTCGAAATGGCCGATAAATGCATTACCGCTGGAACCGTATTTACCCTCAAACAGGCCCCTTGCCGCCCCTCGAACCCAAGTACCGTTCATTCCTTTTCCAATGATGTTCAGGTTGTCTTCACGGTTCACCAAAACCCGGGGTCCTCTGCAGTGAAACATGATTGAATCACAACTCTGATACATATTTTCAACATCGCTCCTCGCTTCATTGACTTTTTTACCCCTCCAGCTTTTCCTGAAAGCCCAATTCGCGCCAGAATTGTCCGACTCGATACGACAGAATTTGTTTATTGATTGGTCATACTCAAAGGTGTGTTTGACAGCCTTTATTCTCCACGTATAATACGGTTCACGTCCACCGACTATAAACACGTTGGCGGAGGATTCCATGGTATAATAAGCGAAGGTCGGCTCACCGCTGCTATTATAAACCCCTAACGCACTGGTTCCGCCGCCGTGTATTCCCTCCCAATAGAGTTGATGGTCTTGTCTATCCGTTCTAACGATTTTTTTTGGGTCGTAGCTTAGCAAAGGTTGATAAGCTGTCCTGTACCGTCCAAAATTCTCAACACGGTCAATCGATATAATATTATGGAACCATATTTCGCTGGCCACACACCAGAAATCACCATTAGCCCCATCCGAGCCGCCTGGCCTATTGACTTCAACCATGATGGGCGGACAGCGCTGGTCAGTCGGTTTTGAATCAACAGTGAGTGAATTGAGATCCAGTATGTCGATCCCTTTCACCAGATGACCGAAGGTCCAGGAACGTTCATACTTCAACGTGCGTTTGGTCACGCACCCGGCATTTTTATCGTAGTCTTCCAAATACTTGAATACATAACAGTTATGTGTGTTGCAGGAACAGCTTACGGCCCGGATATCCGGGTCATCCCCATAGTATTCCCGCAGATCAAACCAGTAAATCTGCATATAGCGCCGAGGCCATTTCGGGGGGCTATAAAACATGTTATTCAAGCTGGCGCCTTCAATATGAATAATCGAAGACTGATATCCATCCCAGGTGCATGTGCCAACCCCGTCCTCTTTATCGCTATCCCGTGACAGCACGTTGTCAACCAGAAAAAGTTTTCCAACCAGTTCGGAGGGCCGGCCCACATTATGCTCCAGCATGGCCGCATATTTATCGCCCAGTTTTCCGACGATAACGACCTTGTTATTATTATGGCTGGTCAACATCATTCGGGAACCGCCTTTCCCCAAAACAAAACTGTTTCCTTGTGAATCAACATGGACTGAATCAGCCAGTGCGCTTTCAACTCCTGTTACAGCAATAAATATGAGTGCCACGAAAAGAGATATGTACTTGAGCATGTCTTTGATAATTGCGTATTTCATTTCAGTACCTCCTTTTTATAACGCTTCAATAATTTGGGGGTAAGCCTGCTCGATTATAAACTATTCAGGAATGGCACAACTAAGTAATTCTTGATCTCCATAAAAATCAGGTATATAGAAAGGTTTAAAACAAATCAGTCGATCAATCTATTGTAAAGATGTTTTTCTTGAGATTTTCGATAAGCATCTCTCGGCTTCAAGAAATGGCGTTTTGTTTCCTTCAGCTCGTCGGTTTAAGGCGAAGCTTCGCTAAACACATCCGGAAAATCCTTTTCATAAAACCCTTACTTTTCATGAATGTTTGCATTATGCTGAATTATTGAGTTTTTTCAGGATGCAAATGGTATTTGAAAGCTTGAATCGAGACCGGGGTTTTCAGTTCGGATGTCAGAGGAAGTCAGAAATGAGTCTCAAATTCAAATAGGAGTTACTGGCAGCCCCGTTAAAGGAACTATACCACAAGATTAAGGGAAATCGAAATAATGTGTTTGCGTAGGGATAACCAAAAGAATCGAACCTGCCTAAATGGTGATATATGCCTACCTATCCGTAAATGCCCCCAGCTTCCCGATTACTAACGGAAGAATCCTACCACCACAACATATGGGGGTCAACCAGTTTGCCGCCCTTTCGGTTG
>JAYEIR010000123.1:0-3318 GCA_034660135.1 Thermodesulfobacteriota bacterium | reverse complement strand
CGTTATTTCATTTCTTGATGGACACTACCTAAGGGATAAATAAAAAATATGGGAGTTGGAATTCCGGAAGGCCAACGCCGTTTAATTGAAAAAGTGATTGATCAGGGTATCTGTGTGAGGTGTGGGGCATGCGTGGGGCTATGCCCCTATTTTCATTTCTTTGACGGAAACGTTGTGGTTATGGACCAGTGCAGCGCCGACACCTGGAGATGCCTACAGGTATGCCCCAGGGCTGACTATGAAGCTACGTCTCTTTATTCAGGAAGTCCTGATACGGGTGAAAATGGTGGAATAGGGCCATTCAAAAAGATCCTGATTGCACGTGCGTCCGATGAAGAGATCAGAAATCCGGCACAGTATGGAGGTGTTGTATCGGCTCTCGTAATATATTCGCTTGAGAATGGGTATATAGACTCTGCCGTGTTGACAGATACAGGAAGCCGGCTGTCACCCGAAGGTAAAATAGTCAGGACCAGGCCGGAAGTCCTGGAGTGTGCCGGGTCAAGGTACTCTGCCTCCGGAAGCCTTTCTGCGCTCAACACCGCCATAGAAGCAGGCAGGGACAGATTAGGCGTGGTCGGACTTCCGTGTCAGATGGAGGCGATGGAACGTATGAAGCTCATGAAGCCGGATGGACAGGACAGGAGTCGCAGGGTCGGGCTCAAGATAGGTCTTTTCTGTACATGGGCCATTGATTATCGCCGGCTTGAGGCCTTTTTAAGACAAGAAGGCATAAAAGGAACTCCCAAAAAATATGACATACCGCCACCGCCTTCTGAGAAATTTCAGGTTATGACTGAAGAAGGCTGGAAGGACTTCCCTTTGTCTGATATACGGCCGCTGGTTCAAAAGGGGTGCGAGTTATGCCGGGACATGACAGCAGAATGGGCTGACATATCCATAGGCACGGTTGAAGGCCGTGAAGGATGGAGCACGGTGGTAATCAGGACGGATATTGGTACTGAATTAATTAATGCGGCTATCAGGGACGGCTGGCTTGAGGCCGGCGTTTTGCCGGAAGAGAACCTTGAACATTTGAGCCAGGCTGCAAGTAACAAGCGGGAAAGAGGGAGAAAGGCAGCAAAATGATCAGTCAGAAATCAGGAGGGATTGATTTATTGCTTCAGGGGAACCAGGCTATTGCCCGGGGGGCCTTAGAGGGAGGCGTTGTCTTTTGTGCCGGCTATCCGGGGAATCCTTCTTCTGAAATCATAGAGACGCTGGCTGAGGCAGCAGATGACCTGCCGATTTACGTGGAATGGTCTGTTAATGAAAAAGTGGCACTTGAAGCGGCTACTGCCGCCTCGTTTGCCGGTTGTCGTGCACTGGTAAGCATGAAGCAGAACGGTGTCAATGTGGCCTCGGATTTCCTTACAAACCTGACGCTCTCCGGGACAAAAGCGGGGATAGTCCTGGTCACATGCGATGATCCATCAGGGATCTCCAGCACCAATGAAGAGGATGCGAGACCTTTTGCCCCGCTGACGGATATCCCACTTCTCGAACCCGCAACCCCTCAGGAGGCCCTTGAAATGACAAAATGGGCCTTTGAGCTGTCTGAGGACATCAAGAATGTTGTGATGATCAGGAGTGTGTCCCGGCTTTCCCATACGCGCTCGAATGTATTTATCGGAGATCTGCCTGATTTTGATGTGCAGCCCTATTTTGATCCCAACACCCCCTTCCATACATTTCCTATTGTACCCAAACATGAGGCACGGCATGAAAAATTGAACCAGGCCAGGACCCGCTTTGAAGTCTCACCCTTTAACCGGTACGATGGTCCGCCAAAGCCGGAGTTGCTTGTTATTTGTTGCGGATGTGTCTGGAATTATGTTGATGAGGCGGTTGAAATCTTAGATCTGAAAGACCGCGCAGGTATCCTTAAGTTAGGGACCACGTGGCCCTTGCCTGAAGGGCTGTTGGAGACCCATCTCAGGGCCGCTGACCGGATTCTGTTTGCTGAGGAAGTGGATCCATTTTTGGAAAACAATGTCAAGGCACTGGCAGCGGATCTCGGCCGGAACATAGGGGTGAAAGAGTTCTTTGGAAAGGCATCAGGGCATATTCCTTCATGCGGCGAGCTTTCTCCAATGCAATTGCTCGAAGCCCTTGGGAAAATTTTCGATATCTCCTGGGGCAAGAGCTCATATAGAGAAAAGATTTTGGCACTGACTAAGGACTCAGTGCCTCCCAGGGAATTCGGTTTTTGCCCGGGATGTCCTCACCGAGGCTCCTTTTATGCCATTAAGACGGCCCTGGCCTGGAATGATCAAAATGGATTCGTGTCAGGAGATATTGGGTGTTACACCCTGGGGGTTTTCCCCACAGGCTTTAATCAGGTGAAATCGGTGCATGCCATGGGGTCTGGAACCGGCTTGGCCTGCGGCTATGGAAAACTCGAGCGATTCGGTTTTGATCAACCCGTTATAACTGTTTGTGGGGATTCCACGTTCTTTCATTCAAGCATCCCGGCTGTTGTCAATGCAAAATTCAATGGGTCTGATATCCTGCTGTTGGTACTTGATAACAGTGCCACGGCGATGACCGGTTTCCAGCCGCATCCTGGAACAGGAAAGACCCTCATGGGCCCCGATACCGAGCCGATAGATGTGGAGGCCCTTTGTCGTGCTATGGACATTGAAGTGGCAGTAGCTGATCCCTATGACATGGAAAATGCGGCCCAAGTGATTTATTCCTTGATGAAAAAAAGTGGTCCAAGGGTGCTCATCATGCGCCGCAAATGTGCCTTGGTGCAGGGCAGGGAAGGAGGATTCCCTTACACCATGCATGTGGATCAGGAAAAGTGCTATGGAGAGGAATGCGGTTGCAATCGCTATTGCACGCGCATTTTCCGCTGTCCAGGATTGATCTGGGATAAGGATGCCCGGAAGGCCCGGATTGACGAAGTGATTTGTGTAGGCTGCGGAATCTGTGCAGATATCTGTCCGCAAAAAGCTATTGTGAAAAATGCGGTTGAGTAGTTGATTAGTGTCCATCCAGAAATGAGATAGTTTTCGCAAGGTCAAGAAAGATGAGAATTTTAACCACAGGAATACATTGAGGTATTTCGACCATCCCCGAGGGGACACTAATCAGGAGACAATCATGCCTTTAAATCTCATAATAACCGGTGTCGGTGGTCAGGGGAATGTCCTGGCTTCTCAGATATTAGGCCACTCAGCCGTGAAAAAGGGATTAAGGGTGACCATCGGTGAAACCTTTGGACTGTCCCAGAGGGGTGGCCCGGTTATGAGCCATATCCGCTTTTCCAGAGATAGAAACTACGGCCCCCTGATCCCGCCGAATATGGCCCAC
>JAYEIR010000122.1:0-3369 GCA_034660135.1 Thermodesulfobacteriota bacterium | reverse complement strand
CCTTGTTGCCTTATTGATTTCTCTCTCCGTATTTCTGGTGTCTGAGCTAATTGTTCCCCATACCAGTACAAAGAGCAATGAAATCTGGGAAATCGACCTCAAAAACAAGGCTGAAAGACGTTTATATGTCCAAAATCATATCTGGTACAAGGGGACCAATTCCATTTACTGGATCGGGCGCTTTGATTCCAAGAGAAAAACCATGGAAAACCTCACCCTTTATTTCTTTGATGACTCCTTTAGGTTAGAAAAAAGAATAGACGCGCGAAAAGCTATCTGGATCGGAGACAAATGGGAAATCCGTGAGGGAATAATTCAGCAAAGCATTAATGAGGATCGTTATAGCCTGAAGAGATTTAGTGAGATAGACCTCTCACTTCCCGAAAAACCGGATGCTTTTTTGAGAACCATGAAGCAGCCTGAAGAGATGAGCTACTGGCAGTTGAAGCGATATGCCGGAAGAGTTCAAGTTGAAGGATACGACGCAACGGAATATCTTGTGGATATGAATATTAAATTGGCCTTACCCCTGATCAATGTTATGATGATTCTTATTGGGATCCCAATTGCCCTGGGATTGAAAAGGGGCGGGACTCCTCTGGCGGTGTCCCTTGGCATTGGTGTCTGTTTCCTGTATTATGTCTTTGTTGGCTTTTCACGGTCCCTTGGGTTTTCCGGCCTGTTGCCGCCGGTTATTTCTGCGTGGTTGGCCAACGGGATTTTTCTGCTGTTGGGTATCTACTTGATGATACGCCTGAAAACATGACGGGAAACAACTTGACGACTGAGAGTTCAAGCTGTAATACAAGCAAGCGTAACTCTTTGTATTCTTGAAACCGGAAATTTGATGAAACCGCAAAAAGGCACTACAGAGGAATAGGCTGCGTATTCCACAGGGCAGGTAAAATTCACAAAAATTGAAATTGCCTCTCTGTTGCATTATTACCAGGAGCGTGTGATGAGACAAGAGTTCCTGCCATTTTCGTGTCCTTCAATCACAGAGGAAGATATCGCCGCTGTTGGTGAAGTGCTACGCTCGGGATGGATCACAACCGGTCCGAAGACTGCCGAGTTTGAAGAGGACTTCTGCGAATACGTTGGCTGCCCTGGAGCAGTAGCCCTGTCTTCAGCTACCGCCGGGATGCACCTGGTACTCAAGGCGCTTGGAATCGGGCCTGGAGATGAAGTTGTTACACCTTCAATGACGTGGGTATCAACTGTAAATCTAATTGTTTTGTCTGGTGCGACCCCTGTGTTTGCTGATATTGACAGGGATACATTAATGGTCTCCCGTGATACTGTAAAAGAATGCCTGAGTTCCAAGACACGGCTGATTATCCCTGTCCACTTTGCGGGCGCGCCGGTTGATATTGATCCTATAGAAAAGATAGCCCGGGATAAGGATGTCTCCATCGTGGAGGATGCCGCACATGCCCTGGGCACATATTACAAGGGCCAACATGTCGGCCGGAAAGGGACATCGATTTTCTCCTTTCACCCCATAAAGAATATAACTACAGGCGAAGGCGGGATGCTTTGTTCCGATGATCAGGGTATTTTGGAGCGGATTCGAAGGTTGAAATTTCATGGCTTAGGTGCTGACGCATACGACCGGAATACCCAGGGACGCGCACCTCAGGCCCAGGTTTTAGAGCCTGGATATAAGTACAACATGACAGATATCCTGGCAGTTCTGGGTTCAAGTCAGCTTGCGCGCGTTGATGAATTCAACAAGAAGCGGACCGAGCTGGCCATGAGATATCGTGAAAAACTCTCTGAGGTTGATGAAATAATGCCCCTCTTGGATCCGGTCACTGCCATGAAGCACTCCTGGCACCTCTTTATTGTGCGTTTAGACACCGACAGGGCCGGGTTGAGCAGGGATGATTTTGTCGAAGAATTGAAACAGAGGAATATTGGAACAGGGTTTCACTTTCGCGCAGTACATCTTCAGAAGTACTACACCGAATCAATGGGAACGCATAGGGGCATGCTGCCGAATACCGAGTGGAATTCGGATCGGATATGCTCGATACCTCTTTTCCCTGAAATGAACCCTGAAGATGTGGATGATGTAGTGGATTCGATAAAGGCAGTCTTGAAAGGGCGCATCATTTGATGAATTCAGATCACACAGCAAGGCATAACAGGCTGGGGACCACGATGTACAATCCAGATCCCAAATCCCAAACTCCCGTCCCAGAATTGCATATTTCGGTTGTCATTCCAGTGTTTAACGAACAAGAAAACCTGGAGGAGCTCATACGGCGGTGCCTTATGTCATGCAACGGCACAGGAAAGTCTTTTGAGATCATTCTTGTTGATGACGGCAGCACGGACGGCTCACCTGAAATAATCAAGAAGGCCGCAAGCGTCAATCCGGGCGAGATTGTGGGTGTGGTCTTGAACAGAAATTATGGCCAGCATGCTGCGGTAATGGCCGGGTTTGCAGAGTCAAAAGGCAATATTGTCGTAACTCTTGATGCTGACCTGCAGAATCCACCGGAGGAAATTCCTGAACTCGTCGATAGAATAGAACAAGGATTCGATGTGGTAGGCAGTGTCCGTGTACCAAGGCGTGACAGCCTTTTCCGGCGAATTGCCTCTTTCATGATCAATAAAGCCGTACAAAGGTCAACAGGTGTTGACATGCATGACTACGGCTGCATGCTGAGGGCCTACCGCCGGAATATAGTAGACGCCATGCTTGTCTGCCAAGAGCGAAGCACTTTTATCCCCGTGCTTGCAAACAGCTTTGCCCGTAATGCAACGGAAATTGAGGTACAGCATAATGAACGTCCTGCAGGCGAATCAAAATATGGATTATTTAAGTTAATTAACCTCCAGTATGATCTCCTGACCAGCATGACAACGTCTCCCCTGCGCCTCTTGAGTCTGTTCGGCGGGTGCATATCTGCCATGGGAGTGGGTTTTGGTCTGTTCCTTCTTGTGATGAGACTGGTTTATGGGCCGGAGTGGGCCGTTGGCGGGGTTTTTACGCTTTTTGCGATCCTCTTTATATTCATAGGAGCCCAGTTTATTGGCATGGGTTTCATCGGGGAATACATCGGCCGGATTTATGATGATGTCAGGGCACGTCCCCGTTATTTTGTCCACAAGGTTATCGGCAGAAATGAGGATACAAACAGGACCCAACATAAAGGATGACAATATGAAAGCAGTTGTTTTGGCCTACCATAATATCGGTTGTACCGGAATAGAGGCATTACTTAAGAACGGATTTACGATCTCTGCGGTATTTACCCACAAAGATGACCCATCAGAGAACATCTGGTTTGATTCAGTTGCAGAGCTGGCCGCATCTAAGAACATCCCGGCCTTTGCTCCTGAGGACATCAATCATCCCAT
>JAYEIR010000121.1:0-3393 GCA_034660135.1 Thermodesulfobacteriota bacterium | reverse complement strand
CCCAGTTCGAGGAAGTCAAAGGTATATTCGTCTTTAACCGCCAGTTTGGCTTGTTTGCGGATTTCTTCGGAAACAGTCTGATCAAAATTTGTCTGATTCAACAGGGTATTTTCATAAGTGTTGGTCTCGATCTTGATGGCCAGGACATTTTTTGTCCAACCGAATTTTCGGGTCATGCGGATGTAAAACTCACGCTCCAGATCATCCTTGCACCTTTCAAAAATGAGGATGTTTTGGGTCCAGCTAATTTCTCGCACCATTGGTGCGAGTTTTTCGTTGTCAGCATAGGCTGCGTAAAACAGCCTCATCCTCCAGAGATTAGAGACTGAGAATCCCCTGATACCGGGAAATTCCTTTTGCAGATCATTAGCAAGATTACCTACCACCGACTTGCCCCAGGTCTCACCGGTTTGTCGCTCTATAATCAGCCGCCCGATATCCCAATAAAGGGCGATCAGCTCCTTATTGACCGCCTTGAGCGCCTCATACTGTGCAGCGCGGATACGCTGTTTGATCTCACCCAGCAAGGCAGGGTAGTTAGTTGGCAAATTAGTTGTCATAATTTTCTTTTATATCGTTTTTTACCTTAGCGCCTTTGGGCATCTCTGCGCGATACCATTCATGACATTCGTCTAATTCGTGGTCAAAACAACGAAATTACGAAACAACGTCCCCCATTCGCTTTCAGCAGAAATGCGATGATGCTGGAACGTCAGCAGGTTAGGAGGCTTCATTTACCCAAAACAGCCTTGAGCCGAAATGGGTAAAGGTGAACCTCTGTGCTCTCCGTGAACTCTGCGAGAGATTATTTCTTTACCTTTGCGCCTCTCCGGCTTTGCGCGAGACATTTAAGCTTTGCTTGACCATGTCTTCATCTGGGTAGAAGTTCCAGACATAGTCGTGGATCTCCTTCTTTATCCGCTTCAGGGCTTTGCTCTCTGCACTTTGCTCTCCGCGCTCGATGCTCAGCGCCTTTTGATAATGCCAGCAGGCCTTGGCCCATGCCTCATGATGTATTGGGTTGTTCGGATATACGGACTTGGATCGCATGGTCCAGTAATTCCCTAATTCCTGATGCAGATACGGGTTCTTCACCCCCGCAAAATAAGCGGCCCGATCCATGGAGATATCTGCCGCAGGCAGCCACTTGGTATGATAATCCGGCTCCTTCCACAAATGAGCATACTCCCACCCCAACCGCAGATGATACCCCGCCTCAAACGGATTCAATTCCACCGCCTCTTCCAAAGCCCCGATAATTTCCTTTTGATCCTGATTCTTCTTTTCTGCGTAATCTGCGTAATCTGCGGATGTCTTTTCCCCATTAACCAATAACAAATAACCATTAACTCCTTCTCTCTCCAATTCCTCCGCGAGCTTGAAATGGTACTCGGCATTCCCCCCATCCCACTCAATCGCCTTTACAATCTCCTCCACCGGCGGACGCGGGTCCCGGTTCAGGGTAGAGTTTGGCACCGTATTGCAATACGCCTCAGCCATAAAGTGCTTAATCGTCCACCAACCCGACCACCCAATCAGCCCGAAAATCAGAACCAGAGCCACACCCCCTCTGTATTTCAACGGCAGTTCGTAGTAACGATAATTCATTCTGTCCCGCCGCCGGTGCCGCTCCAAATGAAGCGCGGCATACCCGATGGCCATGACCGCCACAAGAATCAGAACATTGGCAGGGATATGAAGATTAAAATCGGAATAGGAGTGGATGGCCATATAGGTCATGACAGCAATGGGAGCAATCCCCAAGGAAATCGCATAGGGGTCCTTTCGTCTTGCCCAGAGTCTGAGGGTCTTGAAGATATAAAACCCGAAACCGCCGATCAAAAGACACAGACCCACGATACCGCCCTCTGACAGGTACTGGGCCCAGTCATTATGGGCAAACAAATAGAATTTTTTCTTGTCTTTTTCCGCCTGATACTTGGGAAAGGCATACTGGAAGTTTCCTACCCCCACACCGACCACCTTGAAATCTTCAAAAAGATCCATGGTCTTGGCGGCATATCGCGAACGGCTCTCGAACCCCGATTCCATCTGCATGAATCGCTGAAGGGGATACTCCACGCCAATTTGAACCGCATAAGCGCAAATCAAAACAAAAATTCCGATAAATATTGCGCCTTTTCTTCGATAGTTTCTTCTTAAAACCAGAAGCACACCCATTAAAAACATGGCCCCGGCCCAAGACAAAATGGCGCCCCTTGAGGCTGAAAAGATCAAGCTGATCCCCATAACAACCCCGGCAAACCCCACCAGGATCCTTTTGGATAAGTCCTGCTCCGCTGACAAAAATGATGAGATCCTTGAACTCAGCCTGGGTTTCCTTTTCGAATCAGTTTGGCTCGACTCCTTTCTCGCGGCAAGCGCACCCGCAAAGGCCGAGGCCAGAACGACCCCCATGGCCATAAATCCGGCAAAATGATTGCTGTTGATGTAGGTGCCTTTCAACCGCTCTTTGCCATAAACCATTTTATACCACAAGACATGGTAAGATCCGGAATATGTCTGAATCAAGGCGTAAAGGGCTTCAAAACAACCTATTGCCAAAAGAATCGAAATTGTCACGTTTATCCGCTTTTGAGAATTGAGCGTCCGGATCAAACCAAAGAAAAACAACCCATAAACCACCAACCTGATAATAGACAACCGCACGGGATACGAATAAGCCGCAAGCGAAAACCACGGTCTATCCTTCTCCCCCGGATTCAGCATCCCATGGGCAGGTAGCGACTTATCCCCCAAGACACTTGCCTCAGGAGATAAGAAATCCAAGACAGAATCGGGCATGGGAACCATTTGAAAAATAAGAAAGCCTAATAAGATGATAAACCCAATATGGAGGCTGTTGCGAGGCAATCGAACCTGATAAATCCCACTTCTATGGTCCTTTCTGATGCTTTTAAGGATGACCAAGAGGGTTGCTGTAAGTACACCAAGGGTCATCAGGGTGTAGACATAGGTGTGTACCGCCCCGAACATGAGAATGCTCAGGAGGAGGATAATGAGGTAAATTGTAAAAGCCGCTCTTTCCATTTCCGTTCCTGTCTATTAATTCACCGCAGAGACGCGAAGGACGCTGAGGGTAAGTTTTTATTGCTTTCCGTTGAGAGGACGGAAAACAACAAACAAAAGCCTATGGGAATACACAGTCACCATTCAACCCCCAGTCTGTTTCGACTTGACACACTTTATTTGCAGCAACCGTTCACTGAGGTTGTTTTTTCCTTTCTGTCGTCCCTGCCCCGTGGAATGCGGAGCCTATTCCTCTGGGGTCAACAGAAAGGAAAAAGAATATCCCACCTCTGCGCCCTCCGCGCCTCTGCGGTGAATCTAATCACCTACCGAGAACAAGAACGACTTTGCCTCATACGCCCC
>JAYEIR010000120.1:0-3402 GCA_034660135.1 Thermodesulfobacteriota bacterium | reverse complement strand
GAATACAAACGAAACTGGGCCCGTTTGATACAAAAGATTTACGAAGTGGACCCCTTGATGCGTTCGAAATGCTCCGGAAAAATGAAAGTAATCAGTGTGATAGAGGATAAGAACGTCATCAAAAAGATCCTCAAGCACTTGGGGCTTTGGGATCAGAAAGCCAGGCCGCCACCCAAAGCGAATACACTGCCAATGGCTCAAGAATACAATATCGACTACACGGATTCCCAAGTCCCCGTGTCTGATAATTACCTTTGTGTGGATCCTCAGTATCCAGAGACCTATACTGCTTGATTTTTAAAGAATAGATGGGTCAAAGGGACATCTGTACCCAGTTTTCCCCAATTTTACGCTCTCCCGGCATGATCAAGCCCCCGATTCACTGTCATGGTATTGACACCCTTCCCAACCCTACCTTTATTTTTGGCCAGCCAACTGCCTCCACAATGTCATGTGTTCGGATTAGGCTTGACACACAAGGCTGAAACACCTATAGTTTGACCTAAAAAAGGGGCTTCTTATCATCAATGAAAAAAGAAAACACAGAACATTATGAAAGCGCCATTGAGGTCGCCGATGGAATATATTGGATCGGCTTTTGTGATGTGGATTCAGGTTTACATTGCAATCCTTACCTGATTATTGATCATGATGAAGCTGTGGTTATTGATGGGGGCAGCCGGCCAGACTTTCCAACGGTAATGATGAAAATATTACGGACCGGTGTGGCCCTGCCTGAGATCAAAACCCTGATATACCAACATTATGACCCTGATCTCTGCGGCAGCATTCCCAACTTTGAAGCGCTTATCGGTCAACCGGATCTGAAAATCATTTCGGATATAGCCAATCACATGTTCATCCGTCATTACGCTGTAAAATCGCATCTTGTTTCGCTTGAATCCATCGGACACGAGTATCGCTTTAAATCCGGGCGCGCCCTTCGATTCATAAATACGCCTTATTCCCATTCTGCTGGAAGTTTTGTCACCTTTGACACCAAGACCAATGTATTGTTTTCAAGCGATTTGTTCGGCAGTTATGGCAGCCAATGGGCGCTTTTTTTAAAATTGGACGCCAATTGTATTGAATGCAATACCTTTCCGACCTGCCCGAATAAAAAAAGATACTGTCCCTTGCCTGATATTTTGAGGTTCCACCAACAGACCATGACATCTGCCAAAGCCCTGCGTCACTCGCTTAAACAAATATTAAAAATTCCATTTATGAAAATCCTGCCGCAGCATGGGAGCATTGTTTCACAACCAAATGATTTTGTTCTATTATTCAAATTATTAGGCAATCTAGACGATGTTGGCATTGACGCAATTACGACGGAAGAATCCGGACTGAACCATGAGGCGATCCGGATGCGTTTTGTGGATGGAGGATGAGAATTTGAATGATCATTGAAAATTTAACCCATAACAGACTGGCCGCCTTGGAATTTGCCAACATTTCCCCTGCGCCGTTGATTTCAGAACTTTTGAAATCTTGGGCGATTGTTCAAGACAACGATATTAATCTGGGGTTACTAAAAAGTTTGATTGTCAGCTATGCGGAATTGGAAAAAAAAGTTTCCCGTTTGAATCAGGATCTTGCTGAAAAGCAAGCCTACCTGGATGAAAGTTTATCTGCCGCCGCTGAAATTCAAAAGACTTTTTTACCTAAAAAATCACCTGATATTAAAGGCATTGAGTTTGCCTGGCACTATAGACCATCAGAGCATATCGCCGGAGACATATTTAATTTGTTTCGTTTGGACGAAAACCATATTGGGGCCTATATGGTAGATGTCAGCGGACATGGTGTCCCTTCTGCATTGGTTTCGGTTTCTGTTTTTCAGCGATTGCTTCCCCAAAGCGGACTTGTAAAGAAGTCGCTTAATGGATCCGGTAGTTCATATGAAATAATTACACCCAAAGCGGTCATCAGTGCCCTTGATCATGAATATCCTACGGAACGGTTTGATAAATTTTTTACCATCATCTACTTGGTTTTAAACACGAAAACCGGAAATCTGATTTATTGTAATGCGGCCCATCCGCCCCCGATTCTAATTCGGGCCAACGGTGATCTGGATTTGTTGGACAAAGGCGGTACCATTATCGGAATGGAGGGGCTCGTGCCATTTGAAGAGGAAAATACGATCCTGTTACCAGGGGACAAACTACTCCTTTACACGGACGGTTTGATTGAGCATAGAGGCAAACAGGGTGAGTTTTTTGGCTTTGACCGGCTGTACGCCTTGGTTGATGAACTCAAAGGCCTGTCCATCAAGGAGATAGTCACAAACCTCTATGATGCATTGATGGCATTCGGTGATGAAAGCCTGCCAGCCGATGATATCTCCTTGATGGGGATCTGTTATCAATCAGACCGTTTTTCAGGGAGTGGAAGATAAGTCATGCTGTCAGATGATAAACGCCGTGAACCCCGTCGCTCAATTGAGTCGATTGTATTGCCTTTTTTGGGCACACGGGAAATAAATGCTTTACATGATCAGGCCTATAGATGTTGAAATCTCTGTGGTCCAAGGTTAGGACCTTTTCAACCTTTCTATGTTTCGCGACGGCAACCAGGGTCCCGTCTGCGAGGTCCATTGGCAGATCACTGTACTTTTTCATAAGGATCCGGCAACCTTTGCATAATTTGGCATTTAGGGGCAAGATGTCTAGGACATCTAAGGGGACGTGTATGATTTTATGCCTTTGTAATCAAAATGGATATGATAAAGTTGAATCATGCCAAGAAAAGCAAGGATTGACGCTCCCGAGCCTTTGCATCACATCATAGTCCGAGGAATTGAAATGAAAAAGATCTTCAGGTCCGACTCTGATCGCAAGAACCTCTTGGGCCGTTTTGGAGATCTGGTTGCCGAGACTCAAACCGATTGCTTTACCAATAGGAGTGAAGACGTATACGCACCGCACATTCTTTCTGTGTAATCCAACCGGCTCACTTACCTCTTTACTTTCAGTTTAATTTACAGTATAGGCTGTCGGGTAGTTCTTTATCCCAATTCTCAGAGGGACCAGGAAATGCCTGACACATCCCATGTCTACAGACCCCGGAAGCCTCAAGATTCTCAGTATTATCAGTGTATTGAAGACAATTTCGGTAACCTCTCAAAAAATCCGGGTATAGGCCGAAAAAATTAGACAAGAAGAATGCATTGTGCTATGAAAACAATGCATGAGAGCGACTACTCGAATTCCGAAAATTCCAGAAGAAGACATAACACCTCTTGTCTCCGATCTGCTGGCTATACTTCACAGCTTCAAGCAGAAGAAATCCAGCAACTAAAGGATGAGATTGCAAGGTTGAAGGGCCAAAAACCCAAACCCAAAATCAAACCCTCCAACCTTGAAAAACAAACTGAAGAACGAGAAACCAAAAAGA
>JAYEIR010000119.1:1702-3402 GCA_034660135.1 Thermodesulfobacteriota bacterium | reverse complement strand
CTCAAATACCCTGCCGTCTTCAAGTGCCAGTATCGCTTTCATGTAATTGATCCCTTTTATTTTACAATGAAAACTGATCCTTACAGAAATTCTCCGGAATTCCAGCAGGCAAACAAACAAGTTGTCTGATCCGGATGACCGGGTTTCTATGGCCCAAATAAAAATCCACGGCCTACGCAACGGTAGATCGTGGACCTCGGTGTCTTTTTCACTCAGTAACACTCCATTGTATTACTAATGCTAAATTTTAAAGGAAATTGTAATGTAAGCTGGATTTTCTGTCAAGTAATTCGTAACTGTTTCCTGCCCCCTGGCACCTGTGAACCGAGTACACCGGTATCAACCAATGACATTTGAGGTGTTATGTCTAAATATGGAATTGCTATATTATTTCTTGACTTAAGACCTCTTTCATTTATGATTATTAAAGGATTATGTCCAAAAGAGCTGGTAGGATTCAAGGATTCAAGGATTCAAGGATTCAAGGGGTCGAGAGGATGCTCAAAGCACTTATCAAATTGTGTGCTTAACGAAATTTGGCAGGCAGCAAATAGAGTTAAAAAAGGGAGAGTAAATATGCCGGGATTTGAAATATTTGATGATATGGAACGGAAAGAAGTCTATGATGTCCTTAATACAGGGGTGCTGTTCCGATATGGTTTTGATCAGGCACGTGAGGGCAACTGGAAGGCAAAGGCCTTTGAAGCCGAACTGGCAGAGCGTATCGGTGCAGGTTACTGTCACCTTTGTTCGAGTGGCACTGCAGCGCTTGCCATAGCCTTGGCCGCATGCGGGGTCGGGGCAGGGGACGAAGTCATTATTCCCCCTTTTACTTTTGTGGCAACTGTAGAGGCCGTACTGAATGCCGGCGCTGTCCCTGTGTTTGCTGAAATAGATGAGACGCTGTGTCTTGACCCCAAGGCCATTGAACCGGTTATTACCCCACGCACAAAGGCCGTATTGCCTGTTCATATGTGCGGTTCCATGGCCCGTATTGATGGAATCAAAAGACTCTGCGATCAAAAGGGCCTTATCCTTATAGAAGATGCGTGCCAGGCGATAGGGGCCACCTTTGAGGGAAAGGCCGCAGGCACATTCGGCCGGATGGGCTGTTTTTCGTTTGATCCTGTCAAGACGATTACCTGCGGCGAAGGGGGTGCCGTTGTAACAGACGATAAAGAGCTTTATTCAATAGCTGACGCCTATGCCGACCACGGTCATGACCACATAGGCAATGACAGGGGACTGGAGGGCCACGCTATTCTTGGCAGCAACTTCCGCATCAGTGAACTGAATGCCGCAGTAGGTTTGGCTCAACTGAGAAAGCTTGATTTCATTCTAAACAAACAGCGGGCATACAAAGCCGCTATGAAGGAGGCCCTGGCACAGTTTTCAGAAATCACCTTCCGAGAAATACCCGACGAAAAAGGAGATTCCGCCACATTCCTTTCTTTTTTCCTGCCCGATGAATCAAGAGCCCGGGACGTAGCAGGCAAGCTCGGGCAGGCAGGTGTAGACGCCTGTTTCTACTGGTATGACAATAACTGGCATTACATACGCCAGTGGGATCACCTTAAAACGCTAAGTTCAGCGGCAAAACTACCGCTCAACCTGCTCGAAGAACGCCCTGATTATAAAGATATGAATCTTCCCCAGTCTGACAGCATAATGAGCAGGACGATCTCAATGCTGATCAAGCT
>JAYEIR010000119.1:0-1602 GCA_034660135.1 Thermodesulfobacteriota bacterium | reverse complement strand
CATGTCTCGAAATTTTAAAGTCGTCCCTTATATAATTTTCGGCCGGGGCAGTTTTGGCCGGCTTGATGATATCCTTGCCGAAAAGCGGGCAAGCGACGGATCTTTCATGGTGTTTCTGGTGGATGACGTGTTTTCTGGAGGCAGTCTGGTAGGCAGGATACCGGCAAAGAGTCAGGACCTGCTCCTGCTGGTCAACGTGGATGATGAACCCAAGACAGTATACGTTGACGAGCTCACACATAAAGTCAGGGGGTTTTCAGATCAATTGCCTTGCGGTGTCATAGGGATAGGCGGCGGGAGCACCATGGATCTTGCCAAAGCAGTATCCCTTATGCTGACAAACCAAGGCTCTTCCGCGGATTATCAGGGCTGGGACCTGGTCAGAAATCCTGCGTGCTATCACGTTGGAATACCTACCCTTTCCGGGACAGGAGCCGAGGTATCCCGCACAACAGTACTTTCAGGCCCTGATAAAAAACTTGGTATTAATTCTGATTACACAGTATTCGACCAGATCATACTCGATCCGGATCTAATTTCCGGTGCACCGCCGGATCAGCGTTTTTATACAGGAATGGACTGCTACATTCACTGTGTAGAATCATTAACCGGCACCTACCTCAACACATTCAGCAGGTCATATGGGGAAAAGGCCATGGGGCTTTGCAGGGAAGTCTTCCTGGAGGGGGGCCCTGACAGCGATGACAAACTCATGATGGCCTCATATTTTGGGGGCATGAGTATTGCCTTTTCACAGGTTGGGATATGTCATGCCCTTTCATACGGTCTTTCCTTTGTGTTAGGGATACACCACGGAGTTGGCAACTGCATAGCCTTTGACTGCCTTGAAGAATTCTATCCTGAAGGGGTTCGCGAATTCCGTCAGATGATGGAAAAACATGGTATCCACCTTCCACTCAACCTTGTGGCCGGTATTGAAACCAGCAAAACAGAAAAAATGATCGACGTTGCCCTTTTGCTTGAGCCTCTCTGGGAAAACGCCTTGGGAACCGATTGGAAAACCATAATGCCAAGGGAGCGGATAAGGGATCTGTACCAGAGGATGTCCTAACCCGCACAAGCCGGAATTTTGGATTTCGGATTGCAGAATATAAAAATTGAAAACAGAAATCTTAGAACTTAGCGCCCTATCGGGCGGGCTTTTAAGCCGGTAATCTGTTAGTTATAGGCCTGTTCCCCGAACAGGCCAAATATCCGGCCGATGAGGCATCGGCCCCCACAGTTTCTAACCAATTCATAAAATTGATCAAAAAATGGAAATTCCTATACTATCAAGATAGGAAGTCGTTTTGGAACCAACGTTTACATTCACACAAATAGTGTATTCTTGGCAAATATTAAGCGGGACACTCTTAAATAAATAAATTGGCAATGGGTAAGTGAAATGGTAAAAGTTTGCCCATGCCAAGATTAGCCCGACTTGACGCCCCAGGTATCTTTCATCACGTTATGATCCGGGGGATAGAGCGTCGAAAGATATTTAGAAACAACAAGGATCGAGAGGACTTTCTTGATCGCTTGGGAATGCTGCTTCCTGAAACCCAAACGACCTGTTATGGGTGGGTATTCCTTCCTAATCAC